>JAYWCY010000262.1:0-3044 GCA_043780175.1 Chitinophagales bacterium | reverse complement strand
CCTGGGGGCGAATGGCGCATGGCGAGTTATGTAGGTTCTACATTTGATTGGCTAAGTGTTGATAGTTTACGTAACCGAAAAATGGCAGCGCCAAGTAGCACAGCGGTTGCAGTAACTGGCGCCCCCAAAGAGGTAACTTTATGGACTTCTGGAATTTATACCAACCAATACGAATGTAAATACGATTATAGTGCTGATTTTGGGGATATTGATACTTGGGGTTGGAGTAGCACAGCCAAAAATTTAGGTATTTGGGTAACTGCACCAAGCAAAGAATATTACAACGGTGGGCCAATGAAAAGAGAGTTAATGTGCCATGAAGCTCCAGTTTTGCTAAACATGCTGGGGGGAACGCACTATGGAATGGGTGGCGATGCAACTGTTGATGCGGGCGAAGCATGGAAGAAAACGTATGGGCCGTTTTTAATTTATTGCAATAGTGTGCCTACAGGTACTACAAATGCGCCAATGGCATTATGGGCAGATGCACAAACGCAAGCAAAAACCGAACAGGCAGCTTGGCCATATAGTTGGTTTACAAACACAGATTATATCAAAGAAATTGGCAGAGGTACTATCACAGGTAAGCTAGTTATTAGTGATGCAACTGCCCCCAATGCTTCTGCTGCTAATATGTGGGTAGGTGTGGCAATACCAACGCAATCTAGTACTGGTATTACTGATTTTCAAATGTGGAGTAAAAATTATCAATTTTGGGTGAAGACAGATGCAAATGGTAATTTTTTAATACCACATGTTTTGCCCGGTACTTATAATATGTATGCTTTTGGACCAGGCGCTGCTGGGCAAATGACTAAAATTACCTTTGTTACTGTTACAGCTAGCAATAGCAATGCATTAGGTGATGTTGTTTGGTCGCCTACACGTACTGCACCAACAATTTGGGAGATAGGTATTCCTGATAGATCTGCCAAAGAATTTAAACATGGTACAGATTGGTGGACAAGCAATACTTATCCTAATACAAATTGGGCAAAATTTATGGATTATACAATAGATTTTCCAAATGATGTGAACTTCACCATTGGTCAAAGTAATATTGCTACAGACTGGAATTTTGTACAGAATTATGATAATACGATACAAGCTGCTACACCAAATTGGCAAGTAAATTTTAATTTAACTACAGTGCCCACTGTAGGTTCTACCGCGGCTATTTACACAGCATTTGCGGCAGCCTATAATTCTGCGCTTATTGTAAAAGTGAATGGTACATTAATTACTTCATCTACCGGTGCTTATCCACCAAATCAGTCTGATGCGAAAATTAGAAAGGGGATTCATGGTGCTTTTGGTGATTTAAGATTAACGTTTGCTGCAAGTTTGCTTAAAGCAGGTTCTAATGTAATCAACTTTACAATTAGAAATACAGGTGGCGCAACTGTAGGTGATATTATGTATGATTATGTTCGCCTTGAAGCATCGGGTACATCATTGGTAACAGTTTTGCCTGTTACGTTACAGCCACTAGTCGTTGTAAAAAAAGCAAATATTTCAGTATTAAATTGGGCAACTCTAACCGAGCAGAATAATGATTATTTCGAGGTGCAAAAATCTATGGATGGAGTTTCTTTTACAGCTATTGGCAAGGTGATTTCTAAAGGTAACAGTTCTGCAAATGTTGATTATAATTTCAATGATAATCAGCCTTTCAATGGTATGAATTATTATAGATTAATGCAAGTTGATAAAGATGGTAAATCAACTTACAGTAATGTTGTGAGTACTGATTTTACTATAAAAAATAGCCGCATTCATATTTTCCCCAATCCTGCTGCAAATATGGTATCGCTTGATTATTATGCAACGCAAAATGGCGTTTTAACATGTAGTATTGCCGATATAAATGGCAAAATAGTTACATCTTTTTTGGTTAATACAATTGCAGGAAAAAATAATTATACAATAAATCTTGCAGAATTTCAATCTGGTACATTCTTAATTTCAATGGTTAATGGTGTAGATATAATATCAGAAAAGTTTGTGAAGCTCTAATATTTAATATAAATTCTTGTTGATGAAGCAATTAATCAGTATTGTAACTTTATTTATCATTTGCAATACCGCAATCTGTCAAGCTGAGAAATCATATGCGGTTGATATATCAAAAGATAATATTGCAATTATCTCCAATCATTTAAAGCTTGGTACACATACTAATGCCAAAGGTGAAACCCTAGATGCTAATAGCTTTTACTTTATCCGCAATGGTAAACCTTGGTTTCCAGTAATGGGAGAATTTCATTTTAACCGTTATCCAAAAGAACAGTGGGAAGAGTCTATTTTAAAAATGAAAGCTTGTGGTATTGATATGATTGCATCATATATTTTCTGGATTTATCACGAAGAGCAGGAAGGTATTTGGGATTGGAAAGACAATAGAGATTTACGCTATTTTGCCAGCCTTTGTGCCAAGCATAACATGAATTTATTGGTACGTATCGGCCCTTGGTGCCACGGAGAAGTGAGAAATGGCGGCTTTCCTGATTGGTTATTAACTAAATCAAAAGTGCGTACAAACGATACCGCTTATTTGCGTTATGTAAACCGATTTTTTCAGCAAATTCATCAGCAATTAAAAGGCTTGTATTTTAAAGATGGTGGTACAATTGTAGGTGTACAAATTGAAAATGAATTTCGCTTTAATAACCCAAGAGGCTTACAACATATTTTAACCCTTAAACAAATGGCTATTGATGCAGGTATTGAAGTGCCTTACTATACTGCAACGGGCTGGCCTGGTAGTGACATTAAACAGGTTGAATTAATTCCTGTACAAGGGGGCTATCCAGAAGCGCCATGGGATAAGAAAACAACAAAGTTGGCCTTAAGTAATAACTATCTTTTTGAAACACTTAGAATAGACCAAGCAATTGGGACAGATTTATTGGGTAGCCAGCCAAAAGATACGACAGATTTTAAAGGCTATCGGTATCCTTATGCTACCGCTGAAATGGGTGCGGGTATCCAAATTACCTATCATCGTAGGCCAATTATTACACCTAAAGATGTGCTGGGTTTAG
>JAYWCY010000261.1:0-3591 GCA_043780175.1 Chitinophagales bacterium | reverse complement strand
CAGTTGGCAAAGTGCCTACTAAAGGTGCAGGCAATTATATGTACAAAGATGATATATCAGCGATTAGCTCGCAAGCCATTTATTATCGTTTACAAATAGTAGATAATGATGGTAGTTTTACGTACAGTCAAATCGTTGCTATAAACTTTAATAATCATACAACACAAATTGCTATTTTCCCTAACCCGGTAACAGAAACGTTATTTGTACAATTATTGGCTATCAAAGCAGACAAATTAAACCTACTAGTAATAGACATGAATGGTAAGGTATTATTACAGCAATCAGCACAAGTTAGTGCAGGCACTACCTCATTGTCGGTGAATGCATCCACTTTGGCAAAAGGTAACTATGTATTACTCATTAGAGGTAAAGACATCATACAAGAAAAACAATTTATAAAAGAATAATAACTATCAGTAGCATAGTAGTAAAAAAGGGGCAAAATTTAATTTTTGCCTCTTTTTTTATTGCTTTTGATATCATAGCAAAAGGGTAACGAATAAAGTAGTTTATCCAAAAGATATAGGTATAAAAAGCTGCTTTGCCTTGAAAAGTAACTTAATCGTAGATAGCAACTTGTAATTTTAGATTATTCATCATCATTGTTAGATGGCTTATTAACACTAGGATAGCTTAAACGACACCAATACTTCGAATCCCTTATTAGGTTCCGAGATAAATTTGGCCGAGCCATTAAATAGCTCTGCTCTACTTTTAATATTTTGAAGCCCCAATCCTTTTTTTGGCTTTTTCATGATACAACCTTTGCCATTATCAATAATCGACAAGTTTAAATGATTGTTAATGATTGCTGCGCTAATGGTTACCAATGTTGCACCAGAATATTTTAAAATATTATTCAATTGCTCTTGTATAATCCTAAATATGGCTAATTTTTGTTGTTTGTTTAGTGCTTTATTCAGTGATTTACCAATATTACTTTTTATCTGAATCGTGTTTAAACGTTTAATGGGTATATAAATTTCGTTTAAAGAACTGATCAAATCTTCATCAATATGTGCAGGCGGAATTAAATTTCTTGATAATGCCTTTACTTCTTTCATTGCTGTAGCTATATGGGCTTTACACTCTGCCGCCATAGCTAGATTTAATCTTTCGGAATCAATGAAGTTCTGTAGGTATAACAATGACGCCGCTAATATCTGATTGATATTATCGTGAAGTTCAATCCCAATATTATATCTTTCTTTTTCTTGAGTAATGTTTGCTATTTTACGTATATGAAACTCTTTTTCTTGCTGCTCTTTTTTTAGTGCTTGTTGTAATAATATTTGAGGGGTAATATTTTGCACCTGTATTTGGCGCACTAGTTTATTTTCATATTTGACATCGCAAATGGTGGCATTCACAAATATGACCTCGCCATTTTTCTTTTGATGTTTCAATAGTTTTTTAGCGTTGTTATCAGAGGTATTTTTAATAGCGTTCAGCACTTTTGTGATATCTTTTGTAAGCCAAATACTAGAAATAGGTAACTCTAAAAATTCATTTCGGGAATAGCCATATTCTGCTACCGATGCATTATTACATTCTAATATATTATTTGTAACACTGTCTACAATAAACATTGGCATAGAGTTCTCGTAAAAAATTTGCCTATATTTTTCCTCTAGCGAAATGGCTTGAATTTCTGCTTTTTTTCTTTCGATACTATAAAGAATTGTCTTATCAAGTAAATTGATATCAAACGAATCTTTAATTAAATAATCTTGAGCGCCTAAACTGAGGGCTTCTATTGAAGTTTCAATATCATGATGTGCCGAAAGCACTACTGTTGCAATTTGGGCAGTAAATTTTTCGAGTGGCTTAAAAGACTCTAATGCAGAACAATCAGGAAGATGCAAGTCAAGAAAGATAATATCAGGCTTAAATGAGTTTAAAAAATCTATCGTTTCACTTAATGTGATGGTATTGGTTATAGATGCAATGTCAATTTTAGATAGGTTTAAGAGTAATTTAAATGCTGTAAAATTTATTAAGTTATCCTCGACAACTAAAATATTAATAGGAGTTTTCATATTAGGGTACGATTGCTTTTACAATTGTAATATTATTAGGATAGAAAGCCGCTGATAAGTACTTGGGAGTCTAAAAGTAAATTGCTTTATTGTATAGGTGTGTAGTGATTTGCTTAATTATCCTACCATTGTATTACCACTATCTTATTAAAATATTACCAAATTAAAATTTAGTTGTTATTATGTAAAACTTGTCCCCTATGTTGTATATTGCTAGAAATAAAAAAATTAGCGTTTTTATCGTGTTAATTTGATGTATATATATCATGACTAAGATTTTTTTATAAAAACAATGTCAAATATTTTTAATCACTATATTAGTTATTAAAAAAAATTTAGTTGTGTAAGTCAGAAGTGTTCATCTTTTATATGAAGGTAACTAGTAAACTATAAAAATATCAGCTCATGACGTTAAAAGATTTTACATTGACAGACAACAATAATTTTGTTGTTTATCAATCGCATAGATTTTTTTTTAAACGTATTTATCTTGTATTAATTACTAAAAATTATCTGATTGGTTTAGTATGTAATAACAATTTGAATACCGAGTATGGTGATAAGGTTTTAGGCAATCACCAGATACGAAAAGAACTACCTGAGCGAGGTAGTCTTTTGAATCCTTACTCTTATTTAAAAGCTAAGTTTATTAGAAAAATTGAGGGAAAATATTTTTTTGATAAAAGTATTTATGCAGTAGATTCTGATAATTTTAGAATAGATAGAAACGATATTCAATCCGTTATACATGATGATACTGAGGTTTCACTAGGCAATTATCCAAATGGTGGTAGGCTTACCCTTGAAACCAAAAAAGGGTTTAAAATAGACTTTATCTTGATTGGTAAGCAAAATGGTAGAGAGGTTGTGGAGTTTATTTTAAGAAGAAATGAAGACGCTGTTTTAAATTAGATAGCTTGCTTATTTAATAATGCCATCTTACAAATGCTTCTATTGCAGCGTATTTTGTGAGCCCCAGTTGGGCGTACAAGTTCGCTGTATGTGCATTTCGTTCTTCCGCTCTTTGCCAAAATTCTCTCGTATCTGTACCTTGAAATGGCACCATATCTTTTTGAGATTGGTGTATAAAAATACCAAATCGTTTCTTTACTACCTGGTCTGGACTCATAGCAATGGCCATTTCTATTTCATCAATTTGCCACTCCTGCCATGCACCTTTGTACAACCAAACCCAACAATCTTTAATCCAAGGTTCGTTGGCAGCCTTAAGGCGTCTTAAACTTTCAAATATAATTTCTAAACATACTTTATGTGTACCGTGTGGGTCTGCAAGGTCGCCGGCACAATAAATTTGGTGTGGTTGTAGCTTTTTTAATAAAGTCATCGTCATTTCAATATCAGCTTCACCCATTGGTTTTTTTTCTATCGTACCCGTTTCGTAAAAAGGAAGATTCAAAAAATGTGCTTTATCATCACTTAAGCCAACATATCTGCAAGTTGCTTTGGCTTCGCAAACACGTATTAGTCCTTTTATTGCTCTAATTTCTGGGCTATCAACAGCGTTTAAACCTTTAGTAGATAAGTAATG
>JAYWCY010000260.1:0-3747 GCA_043780175.1 Chitinophagales bacterium | reverse complement strand
GTAATGTCTTCCATTTCCATTTTATTCCCAGCTTCACGCGCCAAAATCATAATCTTACGCATTACATCGGTACCACCTAAATCTAAACGTGGATCTGGTTCGGTGTATCCTTCATTTTGTGCTTGTTTTACCACTTGTGCAAATGGTTTTGTACCATCATAATTGTTAAAAACAAAATTTAAAGTGCCAGATAAAACGGCTTGTATTTTATTGATTTTATCGCCACTTTTTATCAAATCATTTAATGAGCCAATTACTGGCAAACCTGCACCTACATTGGTTTCAAACAAATAAGGCACATTGTATTCTTTAGCTAAAGATTTTAAATGTTGGTAGTTAGTATAAACACTAGAGGCAGCAATTTTATTACAAGCAACAACGGCAATACTTTTAGATAATAGTTGTGCATAAACACTAGCTACTTCTGCATTGGCGGTAACATCTACAAACACACTATTACGTAAGTTTTTTGCTATAATGCCTTGTACAAAACCATCTAAGGTCATGGCTTCGGCATCTTTTAAAGTTTCTTTCCAATTGCTTAAATCAATCTCGTTACCATTATCTACAAACAACATTTTTTTACTGGTAGCTATACCTGTAACACGTACTTGAAGATTTAAATTTTGTAACAAATAGTCTTGCTGTTGCTTTATCTGATCTATTAATTTGCCACCAACATTACCTGCACCACAAATAAATATATTTAATTGCTTATAAGATGTTTCAAAGAATGCCTCATGCAAAACGTTTACCGCTTTTTTGATGTCGTTGAATGACACAACCGCAGAAATATTTCTCTCAGAAGAACCTTGTGCAATGGCACGGATATTAATACCATTTCTACCCAAAGCGCTAAACATACGTCCAGCAATCCCTGGATGGCTCTTCATTTTATCACCTACCAATGCAATGATGGACAAATCTTTTTCAACCTTTAATGGCTCTACTTTTTTAGTTTGTAATTCTATCTCAAAAGCCTTGTCTACAGTAGTTTTTGCCTTGTCAACATCAATCGTATTTACAGCTACGCAAATAGAATGTTCTGATGAACTTTGTGTAATTAAAATGACATTCACCTGTTCGCTTGCCAAAGCTTCAAATAATCTTTTTGAGAAGCCTGGAATACCCACCATGCCACTGCCTTCTAAACTTAGTAATGCTATTTGATTGATACTAGAAATACCAGTGATAATTTCACCTTCTTCTGATGGTTTGTTTTCTATTAAAGTACCTGCCTCTGTTGGGGCAAATGTATTTTTAACCCAGATTTGGATGTTTTTATCCATTGCTGGCTGTATAGTAGGCGGATAAATAACCTTAGCACCAAAATGTGATAGTTCCATGGCCTCTCTGTAAGATGTGTGAGGAATGGTTCTTGCATTGGCTACCCAACGTGGGTCAGCAGTCATCATACCAGTTACATCTGTCCAAATTTCTACTGCTTGTGCATTTACGGCTGCGGCATAAATAGACGCTGTGTAATCGCTACCGCCACGACCTAAAGTTGTGGTGAAGCCATTGCCATCACTAGCTATAAAACCAGGCGCTATAAATAAAGTATTGGCAGACGCAGACACTATTGCATGAATACTATCTGTAGTTGCAGTAAAATCAACTGCTGCAAAACCGAAATTACTATTGGTTTTAATGGATTTGCGGCTATCAATCCATTCTATTTTACTGCCAGTAGATTGTATGTAAAAGAAAATAATTTTAGAAGATAATAATTCGCCAAAACTGATAATACGGTCTTTGGTACGGCCAGATAATTCGCCCAAGCGAAAAACACCTTCGCAAATATCTTCCAGCTCGTTAAAGCTTTGCTTTACACTACTAATGCAACCACTTTGGTTGTTAATTGGCAATAACGCTTGAACCGTTTCAATATGCCTTTTTTCAAGACTTAATAACGTTTCTTTATACGATTCCTTAGCATTTGCAGCATCTGTACCAATTGCAATTAATAAATCCGTTACACCACCTAAGGCCGAAACCACTACAATGGCTTTTTTGTATGCTGATTGATTAATAATAGTAACTACTTTCTTTATATTTTCTGCATTGGCTACAGATGAGCCACCAAATTTTAAAATTGTCATGGTTGTATTTTTCTGCTATTATCACGTGCCATTAGGTCAAATGTATGATAGCTAATATTACGTAATAGTGGTTGTAATTGTGAATTGTATAAAGCGTATCTATTTGTAAGATGTAACAGCGTTAAGCCCATGTGGTGATATGACAATTTTCAATCCGACTAGCGGATTGTAATAGTAATAATGGTTGTGGAAGCAATTGTTGCAATTGCTCTAAAGAAAATTGATATTTTTTGCTGTTTTTTCATGTAAACGCTGCTAAGGTAAGAGGATATATAATAATCGTCAATATTTTTTATTATTTTTATAGCGTCGATTATTGCAGCCATCATTATTTAAACCAAGATTAAACACTATTTCTATGCACAGTGCTTCAGGACTGCAACCCTTTAAGAATCTAGTTGGCATCAAATTTCAGTTGTACAACAGCTTATTTGGGTCTTTACCATTTCATAGAATTGAAAAAACTGGTATTCTAGCGTCACTATTGCTTGTAAACTGCGAAGAAGGCTATAATAAAAAGCAAAGCCCAATAGAAATTATAGATGAATTTTTTGTAAAGCAAACCACTTTTGTAAAAGATGAAGAAAAGGCAGACCAGTTATTTCGTTTTGTACAATATATCGAACGTCAAGTAGTACTGTTTGATGCCCTAGAAGATGCGGCTTTTACGCAAGTAAACGATATGGGTGGTAAAGGCACACTAAAAAATCTTGAGTTTTTGGTAGACCAGCAAGGTGCTGAAAAAGAATTGGCCGAGAAGTTCAAAGATTTTACCATTCAATTGGTATTAACAGCGCATCCCACGCAATTTTATACTGGTGCGGTATTAGGTATCATTCACGATATTTCTAAGGCAGTTAATGCTAATGACGAAACGAACATTTACACCTATTTACAGCAACTTGGTCGTACACCTTTTTTTCAAAAAGAAAAGCCTACTCCTTACGATGAAGCTTTAAGCTTGTTATGGTATTTAGAAAATATTTTTTACCCTGCTACTGGTAGAATTATTAGTAATTTAAAAAATACCTATCCTGGTCTTATACCTGCAGAAAATCCAGTTATTAAAATGGGCTTTTGGCCGGGTGGCGATAGAGATGGTAATCCATTTGTAACGGCCGATATTACAGTACAAGTAGCAGAAGCGTTGCGCATTGGCATTATTAGATGTTACTATTTAGACGTACGTAGATTAAAACGACGCCTAACGTTTAGAGGTGTCGATGTGCTGTTAAATAATTTAGAAAAAACGTTATACGATCATTTAATTATTCCTGGTTACGAATCTACACTCACTAAGAAAGAAATTTTAGATGTGATGGAAAAAGTACGCCACTTGCTTATTTACGAGCATAACAATTTGTTCATTGAGTGGGCAGAAAACTTTATAAATAAAGTGCAAGTATTCGGTTTGCATTTTGCATCGTTAGATATTCGTCAAGACAGTAAAATACATGTAGAAGTAATAGATATTTTGGCTAAGAAATCAAATGTATTGCCTAAAAACTATCCTAGTTTAAGTCAAGCCGAAAAAATTGATGCCTTATTTGCCATTACTGAAACAGGTGATAGTAGTGTGTTAATTGATAGTGTTCACAAGGATACATTAAAAGTTGTTGGTACTATAAAAGATATTCAAAAAGCC
>JAYWCY010000259.1:0-3638 GCA_043780175.1 Chitinophagales bacterium | reverse complement strand
CGATTGCTAACAGCACCTACCATAGCGCCAAGTACTGCATAAGTGGTGGCTCTACCAAGGTTGTACAACATAATCAGTAATATACGTTTGGCTTTTGTCTCGTGCACAATAGGCAAAGACAACGCAATTGGGCCACACATGCCTATGCAGTGACAACTGCCTAAAAACCCAATACTTAATCCTATGAATGCAATTACTAGCATATTATTTAGTAATGGTTAATACTTGTTGGTGAAAATAGCTAGTACCATTTGTTACCCAATCAATGCGTAGCTGGTAAATACCATTTACAAACAACGTTTTAGGTAATACTTGTTTGCCTTTATCATCTAAATCTATCTTTAGTCTCACGTCTCTTTTCTGCTCAGCA
Organism: Chitinophagales bacterium; assembly: GCA_043780175.1. GTDB lineage: Bacteria > Bacteroidota > Bacteroidia > Chitinophagales > Chitinophagaceae > Parasediminibacterium. Next base: position 3,268 of record JAYWCY010000259.1, on the reverse strand, counting down.
GAGCGGATACACTCAATAGTGCCCACGGTAGTACTTGCTACAGTTGCTGCGGGTAATTGTAATACCACAACATTGCCACTATCGGTAATACTCAGTTTTTCTACTACTGCTGACAAGTTTTTAGATGCATCAATTTTATCTTGAAACTTCAACTCTTTCTCATAGTAGTTATCATCCATCATCTCATTACTTTGCCGCATGGCAATACCTACCATACATAACATGCCTATTACAAAAATAGAAAAGCCAATAAGTATTTTATATCCCCAGTTCATGATTATTTGTGATTAAGATGATTGTAATGATAAAATGATTTGAATGAGATTTGAATGAGATTGTGATTTGAATGATTTTAATGATTATTTTGGTAATTACATAAATGGCCCCAGAAACACAGTTTTAACTGTCTGAATCTTTTGCCCATCTTTATAAATGCCTACTTTAATATCTGTACTACGTTTATTAATATAGTGCCTATTTACACGAATAAAAAACGTCAACTCGTTTACCGTTTCTGGCTTCATGTATTTATCGTTACTACTTATCATAGCTACTTCTCCAGATATATTTTCTAGCTTCATGGTTACAGCAAAAGGCTTGTTGGTTTTGTTCAATACAATGGCATTAAACAAATTACCCAAAGTATCTTTTCCTACCTCCTGATATAATTGCCCACGTACCCTTGTAATATGCGTATCTACACTTCTTCTTGTAAATATTAGCACTGTTGTTACTACCAATAGAATACTTAGCAATATTGTGTAAGCCTTCATTCTACCATTAAAGTGAAACTTATTGCCTTTGGCAATTTCATTCTCCGATGCGTATCTAATTAAGCCAAGTGGTTTGTTTATTTTAAACATCACTTCGTTACAAGCATCAATGCAAGCTGTGCAGCCTACACACTCTATTTGTACACCATCGCGTATATCAATACCTGTAGGGCATACCTGTACACACTTGTGGCAATCTATACAATCACCAGTTGTTTTTTCAGCCTGTTTAGCTAGTTTACCTCTTGGTTCACCGCGTTTATAATCGTACGCTATCTGCATGGTATCTTTATCAAACAATACACTTTGCAAGCGACCATAAGGGCAAACTGTGGTGCAAATAATATCTCTCACAAAAGCAAATACTGCGTAAAATAAGCAGGTGAAAAACAATAACCCTGTCAATAAAATAGTATGCTCTGCTATTGGCTCTCTGATAATTTTCAGCAACCCATCAAGACTTAAAACATAAGCCAAAAAGGTATTGGCTATTACAAAAGAAATGGCTAAAAACACCATATGTTTAATTAACTTTCTAATGCCTTGCTCGGTAGTAAGCTTGGCTTGACCATTCTTTTTTTGCTGTGCACCAGAACCTTCTATCCACCACTCTATTTTTCGAAACACCATTTCCATAAACACCGTTTGTGGACATACCCAACCGCAAAACAGCCTGCCATAAATAACTGTAAATAGTGCCACAAAAACAATAAACGTAATCATTGATACCGCAAAAATGAAAAAATCTTGCGGCCAGAAAATATTGCCAAACACAATGAATTTACCCTCAAGAAAATTGAGCATAAAGAAAGGCATCCCATTGTATTTTATTAACGGCAATACAAAAAATATAGCCAAATAAAACACAGATACCCAAGTGCGGTATTTGTAAAATGCACCACCTGGCTGGGTTGCATATACCCACTTACGCAAGCCTTTCTTGTTTACATTACTCACCCTATCTCTAAAAGTTACTTCGTGTACTATATCGTTTACCTCGTGTATCATATCTATCACATTATACTATTGTTACCTTTTAGCAGTGCTATCTATAGTTTTTACTACTGTAGAGTCTGTCACCTCGTTATACAAATCGCCCTGCGGTTCTTTAGGCGTTATTGGCTTAGTACCTTTTAGCGATTTTACAAAACTTGCTAACTGCGCCATTTGCACTGGCGAAAAATCATCTTTCCAAGACTTCATACCTTTTTCTTGCCACCCATATTTAATGGTCTTAAACACATCTTTAATTCCGCCTTGGTGTATCCAATAATCGTCTGTTAAATTTGGCCCAACCCCACCCTGCCCTTGCGCACCATGGCAAGCCACACAATTGTTTTTAAACAATGCAGCACCAGAACTTATCCCATCAGCAGCTAGCATTACCACAGTGTTCTCATCTACATTATCTTTTTGATTTTTTAAATATTCTTCTTGTTGTGCTTTAGCCTCTGCAACTTCTATATTGTATTCTTCAATTTGCGAGGGTGCAGATTTTGCAACTTGGTAGCGGTATAAATAACCAAATGCCACAATAATTGATAGTATAAATGCGACTTTAAACCAAGGTGGGGTAACATTATCTAGTTCATGTATACCATCGTAGCTATGGCCAGTATCAATACTTGCTTCGTGGTCCAATGGTTTAAACTGGTTCATTTTATCCCATATTTTACCCCAATTAATCCATGCAGGTCTGGGCACGCTTGCTACTTTTATTACGGTTACTATTTCTGGGTTAATAAAGTATTTTATTAGCTGCGCAAATAGCACAATAATTAGCATTTCTAACCCTACAATGGTATACAACAAAATTCTAAAACCGCTGGCATGCGACGTAGCTATTGGTTCTGTAACAGCAATTGCAACTTGTGCCTTTGATGATACACTTGCCAGCATTAAACCAATAAACATAGCGGCTTTTACAGTCGTATCTAGTTGTTTTTTTAGCTTGGCTTTATCGCCGTACGACTTCATAGAAAAGATCAGTGTATTGCCTAAAAAAGCAATGACAATAGCCAATAAACTAATGCAGATAACCAACATCGTATCACCATCCATTATACTAGCATCCGTTGTACTTACAGGTGCTTGTGCCATTAACAATGCGGCATAAAAAACACCCATTATTGTTGCAGTCATTTTTTTTATTAGTTGCATCGTTGTAAAAAGTTTAGTTATCTAAAGGCAGATTTTCAATATGGTCTATCTCGGCTTTATTTTGCTTAAACACCAGTACCGTAACCACTGTAAAAAAGAATACAAATAATAGCAGTGATACCATTGGGTAAACACCTACACCCGTTATTTTTTCTAAGTATTGAGAGAATTTCATAGTATGTCTTATAATTAAATAATTAAAAATTGATGAACACTTTCAAGCTGCATTGCCATTATTTAACATGCGGTTGAGAATAATTGGTAGTATCAGTTTTAATATCTGTGCCCATACGTTGCAAATAAGCTATCAGCGCAATAATTTCTTTTTGACTGCT
>JAYWCY010000258.1:0-3309 GCA_043780175.1 Chitinophagales bacterium | reverse complement strand
AATTTGTAATTCTGGGTTTAAACGACTCTGTACAATTTTTACTGTATTTAGCAATTTACCCAAACCTTCTAGCGCAAAAAACTCGCATTGTACTGGTACAATCACGCTGGTAGATGCTACCAAAGAGTTTACGGTAATTAAACCCAATGATGGCGAACAGTCTATTATAATAAAATCATACTTATCCTTCACAGCCTCTAAAATGTTTTTCATGACATTTTCACGGTTCGGATAATTAATCATTTCAATTTCAGCACCCACCAAGTCAATATGGCTAGGCAATACATCCAAATGTGGTATTTCGCTTTTTAAAATCACATCTTCTGCCTTGGCATTATTTACCATGCAGTCATATAAACTACTGGTAATATTATGCAAGTCAAAGCCCGTACCAGTGGTACTATTGGCCTGCGGATCAGCATCTACCAACAATGTTCTATATTCTAGCACAGCAAAACTTGCTGCTACATTTATAGCCGATGTGGTTTTACCAACACCGCCTTTTTGATTTGCTACACCAATAATTCTTGCCATTGCGCAGATTGTATTTTTTATGTAACCAACAGTTAGTTATCTATTAAGCTTTCGTTGCGTCGCACACTTATACTGTTATCACACAATTCAGCTTTGCCCACAATGTCGATAATTTCTGTGATAAACTTCAACACAAGTTGGCAAATGTAAAAGATTACGCAGCTATTTACAACTACAACCTAAGGTAATTGTATTTCTGTTGGTAACTTAAAAGCAAAACCGGCATGAAATAGTGTTTCATGCCGGTTTAAAAGTATAAAAATTAGTCAACTTACAACTCTATCGTCTCACCAATTGCAGGCAGCAATAAGGTTTTGCCGGCTTTTTCAAAATCTGCTAAAGCTTGTGCCTTATCTATTTTAATATAGCCAAATGTGTCGTAATGCACACCTACAACAGTATCGCATTTTACAAAATTTGTTGCATAAATAGCATCAGTTGCGTCCATTGTAAAATGTCCGCCAATTGGCATGACAGAAAATTTTAAATCTGCCCACAATGGTATTAACTGCATATCCATGGTTAAAGCCGTATCGCCTGCATAGTAAAAGTCGCCTTCTGGTGTGCTAAACACAAAACCCATTGGGTTGCCACCACTAGCACCATCTGGCATGGTAGATGAATGCACCGCATTGACACCACGTGCTTTGCCAAACGGGAAATTGATATAACCACCGTGATTCATCATTAATACGTTTTCTACACCTTTTGTACCTAGCCAGCCTGCAATTTCTGCTGCACACACTACTGTTGCTTTTGTTCTTTGTGCAATACTTATTAAGTCTGCCACGTGGTCACCATGGCCATGCGATACAAAAATAAAATCTGCTTCAATGGTATCTGCGTCAATATTGCTAGCCAAAGGATTGCCAGTAATAAACGGGTCAAACAATATTTTCTTCCCTTGTACGTCTACTAGAAAACAAGATTGACCAAAATAAGTAAGTGTCATACAATTTGATTTAATTGTTTATAAAAGAATGATAACAAAGCAACAATGTTTAAGGCAAACTGTTGGTGTATTATTGTAAAATATTTATTACCATTTTTAATAGTTAATTGAACAATAGATTTTATGAGAAATGCAAGCACCTGGTGGATTATCGCTTTTTTAATGTTACTGCTAGATTTTTATGTGTACCAAGCCATAAAAACAGTAAGCCAAAATTCTACAGATAGGTTAAAATGGATAATTCAAATAAGTTATTGGACAATTTCTATCCTCACATTGGCTAGTTTATTGTCGTTGCCTTATGTACAAGCTTTGCAAACCAATAAAATTTTTCGCAACTATGTATTCGCCATTTTAGTGGGTTTGTTTTTGGCCAAACTGATTGGTTCTGTTTTCTTTTTAGTAGATGATTTACGTAGAGCCGTGGTTTGGATCATTGGTAAATTTTCAGCTTCAAAAGATATTGCTTTTACTGACGAGGTAACTGGTATTAGTCGCTCTACCTTTTTAAGTTGGATGGGTTTAGGTATTGGTGGCGGTTTGTTTGGTACGCTATTATATGGCTTTAGTAATAAGTACAAATATCAAATTACCCGTGTGCCATTGGCATTTACAAATTTGCCAAAAGCATTTAAAGGCTTAAAAATTATACATATTAGTGATATACACAGTGGTAGTTTTAATGATAAAGCAGCAGTGAATCATGGTGTTGATATGATACTGAAGGAGAAAGCTGACTTGATACTTTTTACTGGTGATTTGGTAAATGACCGTCACGAAGAAATGCACGATTATATAGATGTTTTTAATCGCTTAAAGGCACCGATGGGTGTGTACAGCACTTTGGGCAATCACGATTATGGTGACTATGTAGCTTGGCCAAGCGAAGCGGCTAAAAAACAAAACTTTGAAGATTTAAAAAAAGTTCATGCACAACTAGGCTGGAAATTACTGATGAATGAACACACCATTTTTGAAAAAGATGGTGAAAAAATTGCCTTGCTAGGTATTGAAAACTTTGGTGCAAAAGGGCGTTTTCCTAAATACGGTAGGATGCAAGATGCCTATCCTGGAACAGAACATATACCGTTTAAAATATTGATGAGCCACGATCCAAGCCATTGGGATTATCAAGTAACTAAAGACTATAAAGATGTGGATTTAATGTTGGCTGGCCACACACATGGTATGCAGTTTGGATTAGAGAATCCATACTTTAAATGGAGTCCTGTAAAATGGATGTACAAACAATGGGCTGGCTTGTACGAAGAAGGTAAACAAAAGCTGTACGTAAATCGTGGTTTTGGCTTTATTGGCTATCCTGGCAGAGTAGGTATTTTGCCAGAAATTACGGTGATAGAACTTAGTTGAGTTATAAATGATGAGTTATGAGTTATGAATGTTTATTGGCGAGAATAAATCTTTAAACAGGTGCGACTTCCTTTTAAATTTATAAAAATGAAAATGCCTTTATTTATATTACTAATTTTACTTGTATTTAAATCCAATGGACAAATAGATTCCACAAGCATTTATTACAAAGCTCTATGTTATTATAACTCATACTTAGACAGTTTAAAATCTGACCAAACAGAACTATTTATTGAGGATAATAATGGGATAACAGAAAAGTTACCAAAGGTGGTTGGGTATAGAAAAATTACTATTTTAACTTTTGATAATAAAAAAGAGATTTATACTAATCATGATAATAAAATACGGCATGTAAAAATATTTCCAGCAAGAATCACATCTGATTTAATAGAAGTAATATTTACCCCATATTTTGGTAAGTACAAAGGACGAAAAAAAGGATTTTTTCT
>JAYWCY010000257.1:0-14529 GCA_043780175.1 Chitinophagales bacterium | reverse complement strand
GAGAAAAAATGCAAGCCGCTACTCATGCAGATGGTAGTAAAGTATATACACTTAAAGCCGCATTATCGCTAATGGTCTTTTATGTTTTGGCTATGCAATGCATGAGTACGCTAGCGGTAGTGAAAAGAGAAACAAAAAGTTGGAAATGGCCCATCATTCAATTTATTTATATGACTGTACTAGCCTATAGTATGAGTTGGCTGGTGTACCATTTGTTTTAAAGCTGTAAAGTGTTATAGCTAGCATTAACTAAAATACTTTATCGTTTAAAATATAACGGATTACGCAAAGTAACCACACCAATAAAGATGCGACTACTATTATTTAATACTGGTCAGTATCTAAACCGCTCCAGTAAATTGTTTTAAGAAACGAACATCGTTTTGGCTGTACAAGCGTAAATCATTTACTTGATACTTTAACTGGCAAATGCGTTCAACACCCATACCAAAGGCAAAGCCAGTGTATTTGTTGCTATCAATACTAAAATTTTCTAGCACTTTTGGATGCACCATACCACTACCTAAAATCTCTACCCAGCCTGTATGTTTGCAAACGTTGCAGCCTTTGCTATCGCAAATGAGACAACTAATATCCATTTCTGCACTTGGCTCGGTAAAAGGGAAATAACTTGGGCGGAATCGCACTTTTACATCTTTACCAAACATTTCTTGTACAAAAAAGTACAGCGTTTGCTTCAAATCGGCAAAGCTTACATTCTCATCGATATATAAACCTTCTACTTGGTGAAAAAAGCAATGCGCCCTAGCACTAATAGTTTCGTTGCGATATACACGACCAGGACAAATAACCCTGATTGGGAGCTTTTGATGCTCCATTACTCTTGCTTGCACACTACTAGTATGTGTGCGTAACAACCAAGCTGGGTTTTGGCTAATGTAGAACGTGTCTTGCATATCACGTGCAGGATGATCTTCGGGTAAGTTCATCGCACCGAAATTATGCCAATCGTCTTCAATTTCTGGTCCCTCTGAAACTGCAAAACCCAAACGTTTAAATATGCTTACAATTTGATTACGGACAATACTTAAAGGGTGACGAGTGCCTACTGGAACTGGGCTGCCAGGCAAAGACAAGTCTATTTCAGAATGTACATCAGCAACCGTTGCAACACTTGCTTGTAGCGTTTCAAATTTATTTTCGGTAAATAATTTAAAGTCGTTTAGTATTTGTCCGAAGACTTTTCTCTGATCGTTTGGTACGTTTTTCATTTCGCCCATTACACTTTTAATCAAACCTTTTGTACCTAAGTATTTAATACGAAAAGCCTCTACCATTTCTGCGTTGGTAGCTTCTGCGGCAGCAATTTCTTGCTTATACAATTCTATTTGCTGTAACAACTGTTCCATGGGGCGAAGATAATAGTGAAACCTGAATTGTTGGCTGTACACCAACAATTCGGGTTTTTTACAATATATAGTTGTTTATTATTGAAACCCAACCAGGGTCATATCAAAATAAATTGGTGTATTAGCTGGGATAATTGTACCAGCACCAGTACAGCCATAAGCTAAAGCCGAGGGAATTAGCAATTTAATTCTACCACCGGCCTTAATTTTTGGTAAACCAATTTGCCAGCCAGCAATGAGCTGATACAAATAAAAACTTGCTGTTTTGCCCGCCGCTGTAGAATCGAATACGGTACCATTTAGTAATGTGCCTTTATAGGTTACTTCTACTAAAGAATTGCCATTAGGATAAGAAGTACCAGAACCAACTGACATAATTTGATAATACATACCAGATGCATCTTTGGTGGGCGTTATACTATTGGCGCTTGCAAAATTTAATAGTGCACTAGAATCTGTAGAAACTGGCGTAGGTGTACATGTTGTAGTTGCAGTAGTATTAGACTTGCCACAACCAACAATGTAAAAAAATGTGGCTGTAATTACAGCGATAATAAATAATTTCTTCATAATATTCAATTCTAATTAATAGCCTCTTACATTTTTACCTTCCATGTAATTTAAAAATGCTTTGTTACAAACTTTATTACCGCCGGGTGTAGGATAATTACCCGTAAAATACCAATCGCCAGTATTTGTAGGACAACTGTCATGCAAATCTTCTATCGTTTGATAGATGACTTGCGTAGGAAAAGTAATGTCTTCAGGGGTGATTAGTTGTGCTATTTTAATAGAGATGTCCTCTGTTGTAAATGGCTTATAAATTTGGCGTACTACATTTTCAGTATGCAACTGATTGGTGCGTTGGAGTTCTTTAATTTTCTCTTGTGCCTCTGTTAAAATATATTCTAAATCACGTTCTTTAAGCAATGCAATAGCAGCTCTAAATGCAATAAAATCGCCCAATTTACTCATATCAATACCATAGCAATCTGGGTAGCGAATTTGCGGTGCAGATGAAACAACGATGATTTTTTTAGGCTTTAAACGAGCCAACATACGCACAATACTTTCTTTTAAAGTAGTACCACGTACAATGCTATCGTCAATAACTATTAAGGTGTCTTGATGGTTACGAACGGTACCATACGTTACATCGTACACGTGTTGCACCATTTCGTTTCTATTATCGTCGTTGGTAATAAATGTGCGAAGTTTCACATCTTTAATGGCAATTTTTTCTTGCCGAATTTTACGTGTTACCATTTCGGTTAATTTCTCTTCAGAAAAATCGTTACCCCAACTTAAAATGCGTTCAACTTTTATCTTGTTAAGATAGTCTTCCATACCCTTTACCAAACCATAAAAAGCAACTTCGGCAGTATTTGGTATGTATGAAAAAATGGCATTTTTAAGATCGTAATTAATATCTTCAAGCACACGCTTACTAAGGTGATAACCTAATGCAATACGTTCTCTATAAATTTTTTCATCGCTACCGCGGCTAAAGTAAATTCGTTCGAAACTACAAGCCCTACGTTCCTTAGGTTCTACAATTTGCTGGATAGAATAATTGCCTTTATCATTTACAATTAGAGCCATACCTGGCATTAATTCAAGTACCTCATTTTCGCCCACATTAAATGCAGTACGTATAGAGGCACGTTCGCTTGCAGCAACAATTACCTCATCGTTGATGTAATAATAAGCGGGACGAATACCGTGTGCATCACGCATTACAAAACTATGTCCATTACCAATAAGCCCGCCAACGGTATAGCCACCATCAAACAATGGAATAGCTTTTTGCAGCACATTTACCAAATTGGCACAATTAGGATTTTCAATATCTTCTTTTACCAAAAAATGATGAATGACTTCCATCATAGCAGCTAAATCGCTCTGCTTTTGAAATTCACCCGGATTAATATTGAGTAAATCGTACAATTCCTCTGTATTTACTAGGTTAAAATTACCCGCTAGTGCAATATTTCTACCCGGCTGTGTGTCTCTTTTTATAAATGGATGGCAAAATTCTACATTGTTTTTGCCTTGTGTACCATAGCGCAAGTGGCCCAATAACAACTCGCCTAAATAAGGTACATGACCTTTCATTAAACCAGCATGAGATGTAATATCGTTTTGATATTTTTTAAGCTCTTGAACTTCTGCATTTATCCTAGCAAAAATATCTGCTATGGGCTGTGGTGCATTGCTGCGCATTCTTGATAGGAAAGAATAACCAGGCTCAACATTTAATTTTACCGAAGCAATACCAGCGCCATCTTGACCACGGTTGTGTTGCTTTTCCATTAATAGGTATAGCTTATTTAAGCCATACATTACACTGCCATGTTCTTGTAAACAGTAAGAGAAAGGCTTTCTTAAACGAATATATGCTAGGCCACATTCGTGTTTTATTTCATCGCTCATAGTAAAAATAAAGGGCGAAGTTACAACCTCGCCCTTGTTTAAAAATGTTATTTATGCTTGTTGTTGTAAATGTTTCCCCAACCACAGAAATTCTGTTACAAAAGTGTGTATTTGTTTTTCAAAAGATGCATCGGCTAATTGATTATTTATGTCAAATTTTTTATCAACGTTTGGCACTATTAATAAGCTTGGACTAGCAATACCAAACAAAGCAGGCACTAATAATAATAAAGATTGCGTACCTCTTGCGCCACCTAAAATACCTGTAGAAGCCGTACAAAGCCCAAATGCTTTACGTGCCTGTTTAGGAAAATGATCGAAAAGATTTTTAATTTCTGATGTGTAACTACCATTATATTCAGGTGTAACTATAATGAATGCATCGGCTGCAAACATACGTTTAGTTAAAGATTTATATTTATCCGGTGTATTTTCTACCGAATTAAAAACCGTTTCTAAAAAGCCCAATTTCCATTCTCTTACGTCTATTATACCAACAGTATGTTCTGCATGATGTTGCTGAGTATATTGCTGTAAATATTTAGCTATTCTAACTGTAATACTTTCTACTCTAGGGCTTCCTGAAACGATTTCGATGGTCATAATATGCAAAGTGAAATGTGAATGTGAATGGACGAATATTTGTCTTTTCACGTTTTTTATTTCACATATTTAGTGATTAATAGGTACTTCTATTACAATAAATTCGGTGTGTTGTTCAATATGTAAGTGGATAATATCTGTTTCCCAAATACCAATGGCATCTCTTTTATTGATAGAATCACCGCAAATATTGGCCCTTCCATCTATTATAAAGATAAAAACACATTTATTGGTAGGGTTAAGCGTGTATGTAATTTCAGTTTTTTCAGTAAAATAGCCCAAGCTCAACTTAGCATTTTGGTTTATCCAACAATGTTCCAAGCCTTCTTCATTACTTACAATAGTTTGTAATTTATTGACGCGTTTTTGCTTGGGAAAATTTCTACGCTGGTAACGAGGATTAATATTTTGCAATTTAGGCTCAACCCATATTTGCAAAAAATTCACTTCGTCATCACCTACATTATATTCTTCATGCTTTAAACCGCTACCAGCACTCATTATTTGCACCCAATCTTTTTCTACCATATCGCTATAGCCCATGCTGTCTTTATGGTTCATTTTGCCATTTAAGAGTACACTTATTATTTCCATATTTTGATGTGCATGTAAGCCAAAGCCCTTGCCTGGCGTTACAAAATCATCATTAAATACTTTAAGTAAACCAAAGCCATTTCTTGTTGGATTAGCATAACTGGAAAAGCTAAAATTGAAATTGCTTCTTAACCAACCAATATCTTTTATCCCCCTTTCCATGGCCTTATAAACAAGATGCTTCATGTTATTAAAATATTTTTGATTGTAAAGATTAACGAATAATTGGTAGGTATTTTTCTTTTAACTGGTAAATAGCAATTGCATTTAAAGCTACCAATACAACACCAATACCAGGTGCATGTGCAATTAGAATTTCGAAAAGAAATATACTAACCACAATAGGCGCAATTAACAATAGCGCTAAAGCTCTTGTAGGTTTTATAACAAGTAATATGGATAGGGCTACCTCCAATATTTTTACAACCAATAGAAAGTTAGTTTTGTAAAGTAGGCCCGCAAAAGCACCTGCATCGCCATCCATTGGTGGCATTGGCAAAAAATGTAAAAAGAAGTTCAAGCCAAATACTAAAAATATTAAGGCTAATAAATAAACGGGTATTTGTTTGATGATGGTCATGATTTGAGTTTTAAAAGTATTGAATCTGCCCACATAAATTAATGGGGCAGATATTATTTCTTATGCTTCTTTTATCATTTGAATTGATAAGATCAATTTTACATCATCGCTAACTACTACTCCTCCAGCTTCTGTTACAGCACTCCAAGTAAGACCAAATTCAGAACGACTGATTTTGCCGCTAATATCAAAACCAGCTTTAAACTGACCATAAAAATCGGTCATTGTGCCACCATATTCCACTGCAAGTACTACTGGTTTAGTAACATCTTTAATCGTTAAGTTACCAGCAAGTTCATAATCGCTATCATCTACTTTTTTAAACGATGTTGATGTAAAGCTTAATGTTGGATATTTAGCCGCATCAAAAAAGTCTTCACTTTTAAGGTGACCATCTCTTTGCTCGTTGCCGGTAGAAATGGTGTTAATGTCTGCACTAAAGCTAATTTTTGCATCGCTCAAATCTGCATGTTCTGCTTCTAAAGTTGCATCAAAACCAGTGAAGCTACCAGTTACAGTACTAATCATTAAGTGTTTTACTTTAAATGTCACGTTACTGTGCATTGCATCAATTTTGTAAGTTGCCATAGTTTTAAATTTTGTGCCGCCCCTAACCCCTAAAGGGGAATGTCAAGAACGACTATTAATAATTATTATTCACTTTTTTACTCCCCTTTGGGGGCTTCAGGTATTTATTATTCTTCTATTAATACACCCATTTTGCCCATTTGATAATCTCTAAAAGCCTCCATAATTTCAGTTTGATTAGTCATTACAAAAGGCCCGTGAGAAGCAATAGGCTCATTAATAATTTCACCACTACCTACAAACAACATCGTATCGTCTGTAGCTTTAATTGTAAAATTTTCACCATCATGATTCATTAAGGCCAGCTGCTTAGTAGTAACCGTATCAATACCATTGATTTCAATCGCACCTTCTAATACATAAACCAATGTATTATGTGTTGCATTAAAGTTAAACGCATAACTACCACCAGCATTCATGTTTACCATTGCTGTGGTAACGTCTGTAAAAGTTGGTATTATGCCTTTTGTACCATTTACATTACCCGCAGGTACTCTTACAATAGTCAAGCCATCTTCTGTAATAATAGTTGGTGTTTCTTCGGCTGTTGCAGGATAATAAGCCGGCTGATCCATTTTATGTGCAGCAGGTGTATTTACCCATACTTGTAGCAACTCTTGTTCACCACCATAATTAAAAATATCTTCTGGTACACGTTCACTATGTATAATACCCATACCGGCGCTTGTCCATTGTGTACCACCAGCATATACTTTGTGGTTATTGCCTCTACTATCTCTATGATACACACCACCTCTATAAATATAGCTAATAGCACTAAACCCACGATGTGGATGTGGTCCAACACCTTGTTGGCTCATAGGTATATCTTTTTCTATCTTAGCAATGCCATGATGAAACACTAAAAACGGGCTAAAGAACTCGCCATTATTAGGTAATAATTCTTGTACTTTAATACTGCCAACATCAATTGGTCTGCCGCCAATAATTTTATTAACTGTTTTCATTTTTCATTTTTTAGTTCAACTGCATTGGTACTTCCATTAATAAAAACTCGGTATCGGTATTAGCAGTAATGTTTAGTACTTCAGCTTCTGTAATACCTAAACCATCTCTTTCTTGTAATGCAATACCATCAACAGTTACATCGCCTTTAATTACAAATACATATACACCACTTTTTGTATTATGCAATGTATAGTTAGTACTTGCTGCTGCATCAAAACTGCCAAGTGTAAACCATGCGTTTTGATTAATCCAAATAGCTTCTTTGTTATCTGGCGCAACAACTGTTTGTAATATGTTTTTTCTATTTTTTAATGGGAAAGATTTTTGCTCGTAGCGTGGAGTAATATTTCTTTCTTTTGGCATTACCCATATTTGCAAAAACTTCACTTCTTCATTGTGATTGGCGTTTTTCTCGCTATGCGCAATACCACTACCAGCACTCATTATTTGTACATCACCCTGTTTGATGATTTCATGTCTTCCTGTGGTATCATTATGTTCTAAATCGCCACTTAAGGGGATAGAAACTATTTCCATATTATCGTGTGGGTGTTTACCAAAACCCATCCCACCTGCAACGGTGTCATCGTTTAATACTCGTAACGCACCAAAATTCATTCTTTCAGCATTATAATAGCCTGCAAAACTGAATGTGTGGTAACTATTTAACCAACCATGATTTGCTGCACCTCTTGTATAAGCTTTGTGTAATATCGTTTTCATGACTTGCTGTTTGTTTTTAATAGATGTATGTACATGTATTAAAATAAATTTTTTAAATGTCTTTTTCTCTCAATTTTTCTAATAATATATTTAGTGCAGAAGCCTCTGCCTCTGTTAGGCTTAAATCTGTTAAATGTCTTTCTTCCATCATAATGGTGCTTGCTGCTAAAATGCTAATACCTCCTTGGGTTAAAGTTATCACTGTTTCTCTTCTATCCTCTAAAGATGTAGATCGTCTTACTAATTTTTTTATTTCTAAACGGTCTATAATCCTTGGTACATTTGAGTTTTTCTCTATCATTCTGCTAGCAATATCTCTGACACAAATTTGATCTGGATACTTACCTTTTAAAATTCTCAACACATTATATTGTTCATGTGTCAAGCCGAACTCCTTTAATTCTTTACTCGCAAGACCCTTTAACCACCATGCCGTGTAAAGAACGTTCAATGTTGCTTTTTGCACCTCGTTCTTGAATTTTGTACTCTGTATTGCCTGTTCTAATTTCATTTATAACACAAATGTATGTACATACATCTAATTTACAAAATTATTTTTCTCTTTCTTTTTTCCCACAAAAAATACCGTCTTTTAGGTGCAGGATTATGATTGATTATCAAGCTAATTAGTGATTTTCATCTTCTTTGTTACTGCTATTCATTATTTTGTTAAACGTATTGTGTCTGCCAGCTAATTTGGGTTTAATTACTTTTTGCTAGATTTAGCTTTTATTCAAGTATCCAATTCTTTAATGCCCCTTTAACTAATAAGGCATAGGCTTCTTTAATACCAATTACCATTTTACCAAAGTTGGTTTAAACACTGGCACTTGCAAATAAAGTATTACGAACTGTCGCAATGCGTTTTCTTTAATTGACATATACAAAACAACAACCTTGGGGGCTAGCTTATGTTTTCGCAAAGGGTTTTCGCAATATAATGTTGATTGGCATAAAAGCTACAAACAATTGCAGCTTTACTAAAAGTCTATGCCATAAAGGCAAACAGAAATAGTGATGCGATAGATTGCTTAAACTTGGCACAAATGTAGGGTTGTGAAAAAAGAATGTCCAACTATTTATATGGGTTGACACTAACTTCAAAAAAACATCTTCATATATATATAGCTTGTTAATTGTTTTATAAAGCCGTTGAACTGGACGCGTTTGCATTATCTTACAGCGTTTTTAACGATTGGTAAATTAGCGCAAAAGCATGAGCAGAAAAATGATCTATGTCATCAACCCTATTTCTGGCACTGCCAAAAAGGACGAGATAAAACAACAGATACAACATATAACGACTGAAAAAAATATCTCGTATGAAATAGTACCCACTAACGCAACTGGTAATTATGACTTTTTGAGAGAGAAAATAGAAAAGGAAGCGGTTACGGATTTGGTAATGGTTGGTGGTGATGGTACCGTCAATCAAGTTGTAAATGCACTGCAAGGTATTGATGTAAATTTTGGTATTGTGCCTGTTGGCTCTGGTAATGGTTTGGCTTATGCTGCTGGCATACCTAAAAAAGCAATTGATGCTATTGAACTATTATTTACAGGTACGGCAAAGTATATAGATGCGTTTTTAATCAATAATGAGTTTTCCTGTATGTTGAGTGGTATCGGATTTGATGCGCAAGTAGCACACGATTTTGCCAACCAAAATAGCCGTGGCTTATTGACTTATACAAAACAAAGCTTAAGTAATTTTTTTAAAGCACAGCCATACCAGTTTGAGGTATCTGTAGACGGATTTACTTTTTTTACAGAAGCATTTTTTATTAGCATTGCTAACAGTAATCAGTTTGGCAATAATGTAACTATTGCACCACATGCAAGCTTGCACGATGGCTTGTTAGATATAGTGATTGTACAAAAAATGAACAAAGCAAAATTGCCGTTTGCCATTTTAAAACAAATACGTGGCAATAATAAACTAGAAGCATTGGTGGACGATGTGAGTAGCAAAAACATTCTGTATTTTCAAACAGATCAAATTGCTATTAATAACTTAAAACTAGCACCCCTACACATTGATGGTGATCCTAAAACAACTTCTTCTAGTTTTGATATTCGTATAATTAAAGGGTGTTTTAAACTGATACAACCTGCATAAGCAACTTAATTATAGCCTTAGTGCTATAAAGAGCGGCCAACTTTTTAAAAAGTTGGCCGCTCTTTTTGTGCTTTTAATTACAATAAAAATCTTATTCTAAAATCTTCTCTATTCTAGCTAGTTTACCCTCTGCATTTATACCTTCTAAAATAATACGTAGCCTTTTGCTAATATCATTGTTATAAAACTCTAAGTGATAGGTTTTATTTTTCTTATCTGTTAATATATAAGGATTCCAATATAATGTTGTACGAACATCGGGCTGGCTAGATTGAGGTATGCTATAGTTGGGGCTATAAAACTCCCTATAAGGCGTATAACCAGCTAATACCTGAAAGCCTAAACCGCCAGGGCCAGAGGTAGATTTTACATCGCCACCTTTTCTAGTATAAATTGATATAGCACCCCCAGCACCGCCACCAGAAGCGCCAAAAAATGGGGGACGGAAAACTTTTATATACGCTACATCATTCATTGATATGTTTTTAACCTGATCTATCTCGCTACGAATTTCATCTAAAAATACCTCTGGCCTACCACCACGCCAACTTAGGCTTGTTTCACCACCATTATTATTAATTTGTAGCCCCGCTACACGCCCTTGCAAATAACTAAATACATCTATTGCACCTAAAGCAAACGGATCATTAACGACATCAAAATTGGTAGCATCGCCACCAGCAAATAAGCCGCTGGTGTATTTTTCATCTAATAAATCCTTGGCGCTTTTGCCTCTCGATTTTACAATTACTTCTTGCAGGTTGGCTGCTGCTAATAATTTATCCAATCGTAGTTTTTCATTATAAAAAAATTTACTTCTTGCTAATGCAATACTATCTATAGATTTTACACCCCATAGTAATGGGGATATAGCCACGGCACTAAATAGTTTTGACGGTGCTTGTGTAAGACCAGTATTAAAACGAACTTCAGCCCTTTCGGTTAATTTTTTATCACCATTAAATTGATAATAAATTTTAATGGTATCGTAAAATGTAACGCCTCGTAGCAAAAAAGTACCAGCCTTAGTTACTGGTAATAAAGGGATCATTTGTTTACTACTATCTTTAGATTGTAGAATTAAGTTAATATAAGGTGGTAAAGGATTGCCTGCATTTTTATTAAAGCCAAAAACAGAGCCTTTAATTTGTAAGTATTCGGTGTCTTTTGCATTGGCAAATACCGGTGGTTGCGCCTTTGCAATTTCAGTCCAATTAAATTTGCGCCAGCCGTGCGTAAGCATTACCAAATCTAAATGCTGACGAACACTATCAACATCGCTTGAAAAGTAATAGGCTGGATTATGAATATAGCCTTTAATATCGCCAGCTAAAAGCATTTGAGAAATAATCGTATTGCTGCCATCGTTTAGTAAATCGGCATCAGTAACGGCCATAGACATATTTGATAAGGCACTGTCTGACACAAACACATCTAGTCGCGTTTTCCCTCTTGGCCTAAGGGCTTTTTCTAATACTCTTACATCTGGAAAAAACTCGTAATCGTTATTATTTACATATACAACACGCTCTGCAACTGGTACCCAGTTGGCATCAAATAGTGTAATTTGTAAAATACCTGTTGGCAAGTCTTTCGTTGGTATTTCGCCTACGCCAGATGTTTTTACAGATAAATTAATGCGAGATTTATACACTTCATGCTGGTTCATGTGTGCAATAGCATTGAGCGTTTTGAAATTATCGCCTGCATCGGCACTACGTTTTATTACAAATAACACTTTACTTCTTAATGGCTGCACTTGAATAGTGGCTCCTGCTGGCCTAGTAATAGGTATTGCAGTTGTATGACTTGTACCGTTTGGTTCAGTCCAAATTGCGTTATAGCTTTCTTTAACATTTACATCAATAGAAAATGTACCCATACCATCGTGGTCTGTGGCAAATGAATCAACCAATTCATTTTTGCTGTTTTTTACAGCACCACTAATAGCAGTAGGTATGCCAAATTGATTGGTAGCTAAAAATGCAATACGTTGGTTTATACCACCTACTAAATCGCCGGATTCTGGTAAAAACTGAACCGTAGTAACAGATTTTACAACTGGCATTTTTACATTATTATTGGCACTTTGATCTACGCGTAAATCTTTGTTGTATAAAAAGGCAGTGTCAAAATTTAACATCCAATTGGTGTAGGCTTTGGCATGAACCAGCTTGCCTGCGTACTTTTCTGGCACTACAAATTGCCCACGAGCAGAAGACTCAAAAACAGGAGCGGTTGTGTGGCTTAGCAACTTGCCCTGATCATCAAACCAATCAACATAAAAATTTTTACTATAATTACTTAAATCTGAACCAGCTAGTACATAAGCTTTAAACCAAATCGTTTCACCCTTATTGTAGATGCTTTTATCAAAATGAATATGAATTTTTTCTTGCTGAAAATTTTCGGCATATAAACCCATCATAGAGTCTATTTGCTGCGCGGATAATCTGCAAATACCAAAAGTCATTAACGCCAATACAAGGCTAAATTTTTTCATGTGTTTTGTTTTGATAGCTTTTTGCTACACATTGTGTTTATAAAAATTGTGACTGATTGTATATCATCAAGCTTTAAATTCTTTACAAATAGCGCATGTGTTTTACTCGCTTAATTAAGTGTTACAAACATCGATTAAATAATAATTGTGAGTATTATTTTTTTATTGATGGTAATTTTTAGACGCAAAGGCAAAAAGATGCCCCAAACGATATAGTTGAAAGTCTGCAAGATTGAAACCGAAAATTCGCTCAAATTTTTGTGTAGGGCAAGTTTTCAGCAAATAGCCATAATTACAGTTAATGGTATACCCAAAGCAGACAGCTTACAACGCAAAAAGTTTAAGTTGTGCTGTGAATATATAGCTCGTTACTCATCTCTTTTTCGTAAACTGCTTTTTAGTTTAGCGACCTTATATTGCTCAAAACATTGCTGAACATAATAGCCAAATTCTAAATCGTTTAAAAACTGTAAGCCTTCGTAACTAGGGCGATATTGTTTCATAAAACTGTCAATTTCAGGGCTTTGTAGTTTGGTTATCTTACGCACCAACAGCTTATTAAATCTAAAACTCACATACTTATCCTGCTCTTGCTGTACTAGCCTATTTTGTAAATATTGTAGGTTGCGGTTGCGTTTAAAACGAAACATATTAATGAATTCGTCTAAATCTAATCCAACGGTAACGCCACCAGGATTGTAACCAGGGTTACGACTCAAGGCAATACCCGGCTTTTTAAAGTCGAAGTATTTTTGATAGTCTTTTCGGTTTTGTAAGGAGTCTAAACGATAATTACTATTGCGCACTCTTACTTCTGGCAACAATGCAGAATACACATGGATACTAATATCAAAATTATCTGGATTGCGAATAGTATCTACTGCGTAGTGCTGCGTATTTTTATTAAGTAGCGAAAACCAAATACTATCTGTTTTAAATACCATTAGGCTGTAATGGCCAGTAGAATCGGTTAATGTGCCGCGACCAGATTTACTAATTACGGCCACAGCCTCTAATGGCTTTCGGGCAGAAATATCGTACACTGTACCACTAATGGTAATGTATTGTGCAGCAATGGGTTGCCAAAGCAAAGCCATAACAAAAATAAGTAGCAGTAAGTGTAGCCGTTTTACCAAGGCGAAAATATTTATCCTGTAATATTAAAGCACTAAAGCTAATGAAAAGCAATTCGTTAGATTATTAACGCTTTTTTGCATTATTTAAAACACCATATTGCCCTTGGTTTTTATTTGCTCGTTGGTTAATTCTGCTACCAACTGCACACCATTAATGGTTTTTATGGCTTGCTTAATCCAGTTACATTTATCATCGTCTACTATGTCGCCTTTCATCAGCCATAAAAAATCCATATGTTTAAATTCTGGTAGTAAATATTCGCCATCGCACTGATTATGATATAAAAAATGACTTAAAAAACTATTCGTTTCTTCCGATTGATAAATAGAGAAATGATAGACTCTATCTTTTCTTCGTAATGGAATTTCATAATCATTATTCAACCTAAAATTAAAGCCCAATAAGTTATTTAAAGCCCAGCAAAACTGGTAATTTTTTAATGGTGCTATAACGCCAAGCAGTCTCGTTTCTTCAAAAAAGTCATCATTGAGTTCTTCTATGTTGAGGCGTAGTTTCATAATATTTTAGCATAAAACAGTTGGTAACGTACTTACAATATCCTCAATTTTGCATAATTCAACATTATTTTCTTCTCGCCATTTTTGTCAAAATTGATATTGGCAATGGGGTTATGTGCAGAGCCTTCTACCTTAGCCACTGTACCAAAACCAAACTTTTGATGTTCTACTCGTTGTCCTGCTTCTAAACTGCTTGTATCGCTAGCTACAAAGTTTTCAGTAGGTATATGAGCTACCGTTTGCGGCTGTGCAATAGCTGCAGGTTGCATATAACTTGGTCTGGCATTTTCTGGTTTTTTAGCAGGTGGTGCACCATAGCGCAAGTCTGTTTGTCCACTGCTGCTACCGCTACCAAAGCCTCTGTTCATGCGTTCAAATGCTGTACCCATATT
>JAYWCY010000256.1:0-8236 GCA_043780175.1 Chitinophagales bacterium | reverse complement strand
CAAACGCGAGCCAGTTTTTGGTAATAGTAAAATTGTATTCACAATTGCTGAAAACACTTTTGAAGAAAAACTGAGTAGCGATTTTATTAAGAAAGCATTGATCAATGCCAATATCAAAGAGAAAGATTTGGAGGCAGCCAAAGACTTGGATAATAGCGCTCTATATAGATTAGGGGCTACACATGCTGATGCCATAACATTTGGTTCCGATGAGGTAAATCCAAAATTGATTACTGAATTTGGAAAAGCGAAAGGTAAAAAAATTGTTTCTTTCAAAGGCTTAGATACCGATCTTTCTGAGTATATGGATTTGTACGAAAGTCTATCAATTTAACATAGCACTAGCATTATATTTGTCATTATAAATTAAAAATTACATTTTCATGCCTTATTTATTTACTTCCGAAAGTGTATCTGAGGGACATCCAGACAAGGTTGCTGATCAGATATCTGATGCGTTGATTGATAACTTTTTAGCCTTTGATCCTGAGTCGAAAGTGGCTTGCGAAACATTGGTAACTACTGGTCAGGTAATATTGGCTGGCGAGGTTAAAAGTAAAAGCTACCTTGATGTACAAGAAATTGCACGTGGTGTGATCCGCAAAATTGGGTACACCAAAAGTGAGTATATGTTTGAGGCGAATAGCTGCGGTATTTTAAGCGCTATCCACGAACAAAGTGCAGATATCAACCAAGGTGTAGATAAAAAGAAAAAAGAAGAACAAGGTGCTGGTGACCAAGGTATGATGTTTGGTTATGCTACCAACGAAACGGCTAATTATATGCCTTTGGCACTAGATTTAGCACACACTTTGTTGATAGAGTTAGCTGCTTTACGTAGAGAAAATAAAGTAATAAAATATCTGCGTCCTGATGCTAAAAGTCAAGTAACGCTAGAGTATGATGATAATAACAGACCCATCAGAATTGATGCGATTGTTATTTCTACCCAGCACGATGACTTTGATTCAGAAGCGAAAATGTTGGCTAAGATTACTAAGGATATGAAAGAAATTTTGATTCCTAGAGTAATGAAAAAATATCCTCAATACAAACATTTATTTGGCGATAAAATTAAGTATCACATTAACCCGACTGGTAAGTTTGTTATTGGTGGGCCTCATGGTGATACTGGCTTAACTGGACGTAAAATTATCGTAGATACTTACGGCGGTAAAGGTGCGCATGGTGGTGGTGCATTTAGCGGTAAAGATCCAAGTAAAGTAGATAGAAGTGCAGCTTATGCCACACGTCATATTGCTAAAAACTTGGTAGCTGCTGGTCTATGCGATGAAGTGTTGGTTCAGGTATCTTATGCTATTGGTGTTGCACAACCAACATCTATAAATGTAAATACCTATGGAACTGCTAAGGTGAAATTAACTGATGGCGAAATTGCTAAAAAGGTAGAAGCTATTTTTGATATGCGCCCTTACTTTATTGAGCAACGCCTAAAATTGCGTAATCCAATTTATAGCGAAACTGCTGCTTATGGTCATATGGGTCGTAAAAATGAAGTAGTAACCAAAGAATTTAAGGAGCCTAATGGTAAAGTTTTAAAAGTAAAGGTTGAACTTTTTACTTGGGAAAAACTTGACTACTTAGAAAAAGTAAAAAAAGCATTTAAAATTAAATAGTTTTAAAATCAAAATATTAAAAGGGTGTAACTATAATGAAGTTGCACCCTTTTTTTAGTTTAAATTTAAATTAAATTGATCATGAAAAGATTGTTAGCCTCATGTCTGTTATTGATAGTTTTTGTTGTTGCCAATGCGCAAACACTCACATCGCCTGATAATAATTTTACGGTATCGTTTGGCTTGCAGCTAAATGGTACACCATTTTACAGCCTTATATATAAAAATAAGGAAGTGATTAAGCCAAGTAAGCTTGGTTTAGAGTTACAAAATGATACGAAATCGTTACTGAGTGATTTTGTCATTGCTGATATCAAAACCACCACCTTTGACGAAACTTGGAAGCCGGTTTGGGGCGAAGTAAAAAGTATTCGTAATCATTACAACGAAATGGCAGTTACACTCAGCCAAAAAGAAACCAATCGTAATATCATCATTCGGTTTAGATTATTTAACGACGGGCTTGGTTTTAGATACGAATTTCCACAACAAGATAATCTAGTATATTTTGTGATAAAAGAAGAAAGAACACAGTTTGCAATGACGGGTGATCACACTGTGTTTTGGATTCCTGGCGATTATGATACGCAAGAATATGATTACACAACTTCTAAATTATCAGAAATACGTGGCTTACAAGAAAAAGCTAGAACGTCTAACTTATCACAAACATCTTTTTCATCTACAGGCGTACAAACCTCACTCATGCTAAAAACGAATGATGGTTTATACATTAATTTACACGAAGCTGCATTGGTAAATTATTCGTGCATGCATTTAAATTTGGATGACAAAAAAATGGTATTTGAATCTTGGTTAACACCAGATGCTGAAGGCGCTAAAGGCAATATTCAAGCGCCATCTGTATCGCCTTGGCGTACCATTATTGTAAGCGATGATGCAAGAGATATTCTGGCTTCAAAAATGACTTATAACCTTAACGAGCCTTGTAAAATTGCTGAGACATCTTGGATAAAACCTGTAAAATATGTAGGCGTTTGGTGGGAAATGATTACTGGTAGAAGTTCATGGTCTTACACCAATGCAGTGCCTGCAGTGCAATTAGGCATTACCAATTACAGTAAACTAAAACCTAATGGGACACATGCTGCAAATACAACGCATGTAAAAGAATACATTGATTTTGCTGCTAAACACGGTTTTGGTGGTGTATTGGTAGAAGGTTGGAACCAAGGTTGGGAAGATTGGTTTGGTCATGCAAAAGACCATGTATTTGACTTTGTAACACCATACCCTGATTTTAATGTAAAAGAGATAGCGAAATATGCAAAATCAAAAGGTGTGAAAATGATTATGCACCACGAAACATCGGGCTCTATTCGAAACTATGAGCGTTATATGGATACTGCTTATAAGTTTATGAAAGCCAATGGTTACGATGCTGTAAAAAGTGGTTATGTAGGTAATATTTTACCTGCTGGCGAAAACCATTACAACCAATGGGCTAATAACCACTATTTATATGCTGTAAAAAAGGCGGCATCTTATAAAATTATGGTAAATGCGCATGAAGCAGTGCGACCAACAGGTTTGGCTCGCACTTATCCTAATATGATTGGCAACGAATCTGCAAGAGGTACAGAATATCAGGCTTTTGGCGGATCCAAACCAAATCACGTTACGATATTGCCATTTACAAGGTTATTAGGTGGGCCAATGGATTACACACCTGGTATCTTTGAAATGGATATTAGTAAGATTAGTAAAAATAATAATTCTCATGTTAATAGTACGCTGACTAATCAATTGGCATTGTATGTAACAATGTACAGCCCACTACAAATGGCTGCTGATTTACCAGAAAATTATATGTGTTTCCCTGATGCTTTTCAGTTTATAAAAGATGTAGCTATTGATTGGGATGAGAGCAAATATTTAGAAGCTGAACCAGGTAGTTACATCACAGTTGCCAGAAAAGAAAAAGGAAAAAATAGATGGTTTGTAGGTAATGTAAATGGCGAACAACCAAGAGCCTCAACCATTTTATTAGACTTTTTACAAGTAGGCAAGAGCTATTTGGCTACTATTTATGCAGATGCCAAAGATGCACATTACAAAACCAACCCTCAAGCGTATATCATTACTAAGCAAATTGTAAATAGTAAAACCAAACTTGAGACCTTTTCTGCACCAGGTGGTGGTTATGCCATTAGTATAATAGAAGCTGTAAAAAGTAAATAATTACAAACATTGCATTGCAATACGTTATACAATAAAGGCGGCCTCAATTATTTGAGACCGCCTTTATTGTATATAGAAATAAATTATTTATTACTCCTCACTTAAGGTTAAAGGATAGGCATATGTACCTTGAAAGCCAGGATAAATACCTAGTAATCTTACATTACCATTACCCGCTTTGCTTAACGCAGCTTTAAATTCCTCTATATTTTTCACTTCAATGTCATTTACCGATGTGATTACAAAACCATCTTGCATTTTGGTTTTCTTCAATAACCCTTGATCTTTTAATTTTTTTACCAATACACCACCAGCAATATCATTTGCAGCAGCAATCTTTTTATCGAGATTTTCTAAATCGGCACCTAATTTATCAGTAACACTTTCAATTTTTACAACATCTGTATTGCCCGCTTTATTTTTAAGTGTTAAGCTCACGGTGTTTTCTTTACCATCGCGGGTATAAGTTAAAGTAATTTTATCTGAAGGTTTGTAACGGGCTACTTGCTCTACCATTTCAGGGCCACTATTAACAGATATACCATTTACCTTGGTGATATAGTCACCTTTTTTAATACCAGCTACTTTGGCAGAGCCACCATCTGGCACTTCAAGTACATATACACCATTACCATCTTTAATGCCTAATTTGCTTTTTTCTTCTTCACTCAATCCATCATTTGCATATTGAATACCTAAAAATGCACGTTGTACAGTACCAAACTTTACGATATCGTTGACTATTTTCTTTACAATATTTACTGGTATTGCATAAGAATAGCCAATATAAGAGCCATTTTGCGAAGCGATGGCAGAGTTGATACCAATTAATTCACCATTGGTATTAATTAAAGCCCCACCGCTATTACCTGGATTTACTGCAGCATCAGTTTGTATAAAACTTTCAATGGGTGTTTTACTTTGTCGACTATTAATATCAATGCTTCTTGCTTTGGCACTAATAATACCAGCTGTAACGGTCACATCAAGGCTTAATGGATAGCCAATTGCAAGCACCCACTGGCCTAGTTTGGCATCATCACTATTGCCATAAATAATATATGGTAAACCTTTTCCGTCAATTTTTAATACCGCCAAATCGCTACTTGGGTCAGTACCAATGACAGTTGCTTTGTAAGATTTTTTATTTGTTAATGTGATATTGATTTCATCGGCACCGTCTACTACGTGATTGTTGGTTACAATATAACCATCTTCACTAATAATTACACCGCTACCACTCGCTCTTTGTTCAGGAATTGTTTGAGATTTTGGTCCTCCAAAAAAATCATCAAACATATCGCCGCCAAACATATCGCCAAATGGATTTTTTTGACGTTGATTGTTACTTACCTGCCTAGCTTTTATTTTGGTTTTGATGTGTACTATGGCTGGCGTGGCTGAGGTTGCTGCGCCAGTAAAATCAACTGGTCCGGCAGCGCCATTATTATTGCCAAAAAAGCCTGCATAATTAACAGGCACTTTGCCGGGCTCTTGTACACCCGCATATTTGTTTTGCACAAATTTACCGTAGCCCCAAACGCTGGCAACGGCAGTTGTAGCACTAATAGCAACAATTGCTAAGATGTTTTTAAAGTTCATATTGCTCTGTTTTTTTAAAGTTAAAAATCAAATTTTATGCCTTAGAGATTGCAAATAAACAAACCTGTTTAATAGTCAGTTTGTTAATACTCCCATTTAACAAATGTTTTACTGAAAAATGATTTTATGACATTGCAATGTAGTAAGACTTTGCAAAATTGTCATCATAAATAAAACTAAAAATTTGATAAATAATAGGAATGTTGATAACATGAATTTAAATACATTATTACCGATGACGATATAGTGTATGGAAAGTGAAAACCATCATCTAATTACAAGCGTTTACATCTAATGGGTACTTTTTTGAAATAATTTCAATCGAATGCTAGATATTTTAAAGATATTCTATCATTTCTAAAAAATATTTGGCAGATAAATAATTACTGCTACTTTTGGCATCGCAATGAAAGCACTATTAACAAATACTCGATTTTACTTCTTTTTTTATTTCTACTTTACCAAAAGTAGCCGGGTAGTATTTGTAAAAGCGTAAGACAAACGAACATTAACGAATCAAAATACAATCCCGGCCTAATAGGTTGGGATTTTTTATGTTATGGCACTATCAGTTTCAATACAAGGTTATGAAGGCAGTTTTCACCAAGTAGCTGCGCAGCAATATTTTGGTAAAGATGTCAATGTAATTCCATGCGCTACTTTTAGGGAAGTGGTAAAAATTGCTTCTAATAAAAAGCTAGGCGATGCAGGCGTTATGGCAATTGAAAACTCAATTGCTGGTAGCATTTTGCCAAATTATATATTGCTTCAAAATAATAATAAACTTAAAATTGTAGGTGAAGTGTATTTGCCTATCAAGCAACATTTGTTGGTAAATCCTGGTGTAAAGCTCCAAGATATTCATGAAGTGCATTCGCATCATATGGCTATACAACAGTGTATGGAATATTTAGATAAGTATAATTGGAAATTAGTAGAAACCGATGATACTGCATTAAGTGCCAAACATATACATCAGCGTAAAAGTAAGCATATTGCAGCTGTTGCAAGTAAACTTGCAGCAGATTTATACAATTTAGAAGTTGCTGCACCAAATATTCATACACAAAAAAGTAATTACACCCGTTTTTTAATATTAAATCGTGCAGAAGAAGTTGGGATAATTGAAGGTGCCAACAAAGCATCTATTAACTTTCAGACCAATCACACCAAAGGTAGTTTGGCCAAAGTGCTTAGCATTATTGCCAAAGAAGATATTAACCTAAGTAAACTGCAAAGTATGCCCATTGCAGGAACCAATTTCATGTATAGTTTTCACGCAGATTTGGAATTTAGCAACGCACAACAGTTCGATAAAGCCATTGAAAAAATGCAAGTATTAACTGAAAAGATTTCGGTATTTGGTGTGTATAAAAATGGAAATAAAGTCTGAACCATGACCCGATAGCTATCGCGGGCTAAAAAGATTCCATGGATTGATAGGATTCTGTGTAATTAGATAAAATTCGTGTTATAAAATAAACATATGATTGCAACATCAAAAAGATTAGAAGGGATAGGTGAATATTATTTTTCACAAAAGCTGAGAGAAATTGATGAATTGAATAAGCAAGGGAAAAATATTATTAATTTGGGCATTGGTAGCCCCGACTTGCCACCGCATCCTGATGTGGTAAAAGTATTGCAAGATGAAGCTGCAAAGCCAAATACACATGCTTATCAAAACTACAAAGGTTCGCCTATTTTACGCAAAGCAATTGCTGATTGGTACGCTAAATGGTATGGTGTTACTGTAAATGCTGATACAGAAATACTACCATTAATTGGTAGTAAAGAAGGTATTATGCATATATGTATGACTTATTTAAACGAAGGTGATATTGCGTTAGTACCTAATCCTGGCTATCCAACGTATCGCAGTGCTGTAAAATTGGCAGGGGGTGTTTGTGTAGATTATGACCTCACTGAAGCTAATAATTGGCAGCCGGATTTTGCACAATTAGAAAGTCAGAATTTAAGCAAAGTGAAGTTATTATTTGTCAATTATCCGCACATGCCTACTGGCCAATTGCCTGATATTGCTGTACTAAATAAATTAATTGCCTTTGCCAAGCAACATCATATTTTAATTATTCACGATAATCCTTACAGCTTTATTTTGAATGAAAACC
This sequence comes from Chitinophagales bacterium, assembly GCA_043780175.1. Taxonomy (GTDB): domain Bacteria; phylum Bacteroidota; class Bacteroidia; order Chitinophagales; family Chitinophagaceae; genus Parasediminibacterium. The sequence goes on along the minus strand of JAYWCY010000256.1, from coordinate 663 downwards.
CAATGAGTTTGTTAAGCCTTGAAGGCGCAAAAGATGTGGTAATTGAATTAAACTCATTGAGTAAAAGTCAAAATATGGCTGGCTGGCGTGTTGGTATGTTGGTAGCTGCAAAAGACAGAATTGACGAAGTATTGCGCTTTAAAAGCAATATGGACAGTGGTATGTTTTTGCCAGTACAATTAGCGGCTGCTAAAGCTTTAAGTCTGGGTAAAGATTGGTACGATGGTGTAAATGCCATTTACCAAGAACGCAGAGTAAAAGTGTTTGAACTACTTGATTTATTAGGTTGTATCTATTCAAAAAATCAAGTTGGGATGTTTGTTTGGGCTAAGGCCGCCCCAATCCCTACAAAGGTTGGGCTTGAAAATCAACATGCACTTGGGCTTGGCGGTCAAATTAGTGATAATGTTTTATATAATTCTAGCGTATTTATTACACCGGGTGGTATTTTTGGAACAGCTGGTAATGGTTATATTAGAGTAAGTTTATGTGGTAGTGTTGAGAGATTTGACGAAGCGATTAAAAGAATAGCCGCCCCAACCCCTCCAAAGGAGGGGCTTTAAACCTTCAATTTAAAATTATGAATGAAAATAATAATCCTCAAAACACAAGTTTCTCAATCCCCCCTTTGGGGGGCGGGGGGGCAGTCTGTATTGTAGGTGT
>JAYWCY010000255.1:0-3138 GCA_043780175.1 Chitinophagales bacterium | reverse complement strand
CATATTTTTTTCCAAAAACAAGAAAATAATAACCCACTATAAAATTAGCTACAATTCAATACAGTAAAGGCTTTAATTGCAAATATAGTGTTGTTTGTTTATCGTTATTATTTGTTTTTTTATCTAATTTGTATGCAAATTGTATGCAAATGATTACTTTAGACGGGTAAAAACACCCGTATTATGGCACCAAAAGGAAACGTTTCAGCAAAAACAGCAATTGTATTAGATAGCCGTAGAGCAAAGGCAGATAATACCTACCCTGTAAAACTTAGAGTAACTTTTGAAAGAAAGCAGAAATACTACCCTACTAATAAAAATTTGACCAATATAGAGTTTGACAGACTTATGACGGGCAAAAGACTTAGCGACCCCGAAAAGGAAACAAAATATAATATTGAAGGTTTTGAAAAAAAGGCAATTGATATTATAGATGGCTTACTATTTTTTACATGGGCAATTTTTGAAAAACAATACAGTACCAACCGAGCAGCAAAGGGAACTATTGAAGCCGCTTTTACAGATTATATTGATAGCCTTAAAGATGAAGGACGCATAGGCACAGCCGTTTCTTATGAATGTGCTAAAACCAGCCTTTTAAAATTTAGCCCAAATTTAAAATTTGCCGACATTAACCCCGACTTTTTACGCAAATACGAAAAGTGGATGCTTGCTGGTGAAAAAAGTATTACCACAGTAGGCATTTATTTACGTTCACTTAGAACACTTTTTAACAATGCTATTAACGATGGTGAACTAACAAAAGACTTTTATCCCTTTGGTAGAAAACGCTACGAAATACCAACAGGCAACAATATTAAAAAAGCCCTTACACTTAAAGAAATTGCAGCCATTTACCACCACAAGCCCGATGCAGGTAGCACCGCCGAAAGAGTAAAAGACTATTGGATATTTATGTATTTGTGTAATGGCATTAATACAAAAGATTTTTGCTTGCTTAAATACGAAAACATTAAAGGCGATGTGCTGGAATTTATAAGGGCTAAAACTGCAAGAACCAAACGACATGTAGAACCCATTAGGGCTACTATCACAACCTATATGGAAACCATAATAAAAAAATGGGGTAATGATGCCAGCACCTACATTTTCCCTGTACTTGAAAAAGGGTTAAGCCCTGTACGTGAAAGGCAGTTAATACAACAAATGACACAGGTAATTAACTGCCACATGAAAGCAATTGCAGAAACATTGGCAATTGATAGTAAACTTACTACTTACGCTGCCCGACACAGTTTTGCTAGTGTTTTGCAACGCAGTGGGGCTGGTACGGCTTTTATTAGTGAAGCATTGGGGCATAGTAGCACAAAAACCACACAAAGCTATTTAGCGGGCTTTGAAGATGAAACCAAAAGAAACTTGACAAAAGCACTTACAGCTTTTGATGTTGATTAATTAAGTTGCCAAAGAAACTAACACCAACAGAAATATTTATTTGATTTAATAACAAAAGTTACGGAAACTTACAAAAAGTTACAATCTATTATAAAGTTCAACAACCAAACTAACTATGCCTTTAAGCTGGAATGAGATAAAAGACCGAGCCTTAGCCTTTTCTAAAGAGTGGGCTGGTACATATAATGAAGAAGCAGACGCAAAGCCATTTTTAGAAGCTTTATTTAATGTGTTTGGCATTACCCGTAAAAAGATAGCCACCTTTGAACACAAGGTTAAAAAGCTAGATAACCACGATGGCTATATTGACCTTTTTTGGAAAAGCACTTTGCTAGTAGAAATGAAAAGCAAGGGCAAAAACCTTGATAAAGCCTACACACAAGCTAGAGAATATTTGCAAGGCATTAAAAACCACGAACTACCGCAATACATTCTTATTTCAGATTTTGAAACCTTTCGTCTGTACGATTACGAAAGCGGCGAAATGCACCAATTTGTATTAGCCGATTTTATACACAACGTTCAGCATTTTGGCTTTATTGCTGGTTACATAAAACGCACTTTTAAAGAGCAAGACCCTGTAAACATTAAGGCGGCAAACTTAATGGGTAAGCTGCATGATAGGCTAAAAGAAATTGGCTACGATGGGCATCCTTTAGAACTGTATTTGGTGCGTTTACTGTTTTGTTTATTTGCAGAAGATACCACCATTTTTGAGAAAGATTTATTTAGAGATTTTATACTAGACCGTACCGCCGATGATGGCAGCGACCTTGCCGCCCGACTATCTGAACTGTTTTATATATTAAACACGCCCACCCAAAAGCGACTTAAAAACATAGATGAACAACTAAACCAATTTCCTTATGTAAATGGTAAATTGTTTGAAGAACCTTTACCACCTGCCAGCTTTGATACTGCCATGCGTAACACCTTGCTAGAGTGTTGTGGCTTGTATTGGGGTGGTATTTCACCAGCCATATTTGGTAGTATGTTTCAAAGTGTAATGAACCCGCAAGAACGTAGAAACCTGGGCGCACATTATACTAGCGAAAAGAACATATTAAAGCTAATAAAACCACTGTTTTTAGATGAACTGCTAAAGGAATTTGAAAGTGTAAAAAGCAACCGTGGCAAGCTTACCGATTTTCATAAAAAGCTAAGCCAATTGAGGTTTTTAGACCCTGCCTGTGGCTGTGGCAACTTTTTAATTATTACTTATCGTGAACTGCGATTGCTAGAAATAGAAGTGCTAAGGGCATTGAATAAAACTGGGCAAGGCTTTTTAAATGTGGGTGAAATTATTTGGTTAGACGTAGACATGATGTGTGGCATAGAGTATGAGGAATTTCCTGCACAGATAGCACAGGTGGCTATGTGGTTAATAGACCACCAAATGAACATGCTAATAAGTGCAGAATTTGGGCAATACTTTGTAAGGCTACCACTAAAAAAAGCGGCTAAAATAGTACATGGTAATGCTTTGCAAACCGATTGGGAAACCGTAATTGCTAAAGACCAACTAAGCTATATTTTAGGCAACCCACCGTTTATTGGTTCTAAAATAATGAAGCAAAACCAACGTGATGAAATAGTAAAATTGTTTGCTGGTGTAGATGGTGCAGGAACATTAGACTATGTAACAGGCTGGTACATTAAGGCTGCAAGGTATATTCAAAACACACAAATAAAAACGGCTTTTGTTTCTACAAACTCAATAGT
>JAYWCY010000254.1:0-3345 GCA_043780175.1 Chitinophagales bacterium | reverse complement strand
CTCGCTTTTACTATGAATATGGTTATATAAACTGGCAGCTTCTACACCTACCACATCAGCCAATTCTCGCATACTGGCTGCTTTAAAACCTTTCTCTTTAAACAAGGCGGCAGCACTGGTAATAATTACCTCTTTTCTAGTGTGATTATTATCGGTTTTTATTCGTCCCATAAAGTCAAAAATACACTAACACCTGTTAGCAATATGCATGTTTTACGTTAGTTTTAAATTTTCAGGGCAAATGGTATAGTTTCGCCATCGTAAAAATCAATACAAACCTAACAAATCAACAAGTTATGTCTTTAGTAGTAGTAGGTTCTATGGCTTTTGATGCCATTGAAACGCCATTTGGAAAGAGTGATAAAATAATAGGCGGTGCAGGAACTTTCATCGCTTGGTGTGCATCCAACTTTGTACCAGTAAAACAAATTAGTGTTGTTGGTGGCGATTTTCCACAGGAAGAATTAGATATTTTAACGTCTCGCAATGTAGAACTAGAAGGTGTTCAGATAAAAAAAGATGAGAAAACATTTTTTTGGAGCGGTCGCTACCACATGGATATGAATACGCGTGATACATTAGTTACTGAACTAAATGTATTAGCAGATTTTCAACCTGTTGTACCTGAAAGTTACCAGGATTGTGAGTTTTTAATGCTAGGTAATTTGGCGCCTTCTGTACAATTAAATGTTATTAAGCAATTAAAAAACAAACCAAAATTAGTGGTACTTGATACCATGAATTTCTGGATGGATATTGCTTTAAATGACTTAAAAGCAGTACTACAACATGTAGATGTATTAATGGTAAATGATAGCGAAGCAAGACAATTAAGTGGTGATTATTCTTTAGTACGCGCTGCGCAAAAAATACATGCGTTAGGACCCAAATTTGTGATCATTAAGAAAGGTGAACACGGTGCGTTATTGTTTCATGAAAACAAAGTATTTGCTGCACCAGCATTGCCTTTAGAAGACGTATTTGACCCAACAGGTGCTGGCGATACATTTGCTGGTGGCTTTATAGCACACATTGCAAAAACCAAAGACATTAGTTTTGAGAACATGAAAACAGCCATTATTGTTGGTAGTGCCATGGCAAGTTTTGCTGTAGAAAAATTTGGCACACAACGCTTACGCGAAATTTCTGTTGCAGATATACATGACCGTGTACAACAGTTTGTACAATTAGCTACATTTGATATTAGCCTTGTATAATTCGTTTTAAAAATAGATATCCATACTAAGAAACACTTGCCTTGGCAGGTGTTTTTAGTATAAGTCAATTTATTTGCGTTTATGTAATTAATACTGGCTACATAGGTTAAGTTGCTATATTTATCAAAACATTAAACCTATTTGTTTATGAAAAAAATACAATGGCTGCTTGCTATACCGCTTGCTATTGCTACCGTTAATGGCTGTAAAGAAAAAGCCATATCTACTCAAAGATTTATTGAAACTACCAATATGGATAGTTCAGTAAAACCTGGTGATGACTTCTTTTTGTTTGTTAATGGGAAATGGATAAAAAATACAGATATTCCCTCTACAGAATCTGGTGTAGGTGCATTTTTAGACCTTTACAATCGTACAAAAGCCAACTTAAAAACGATTTTAGAAGATGTCTCTAAAGGTGGGCAAGCAGCAGGAAGCATTGAACAAAAAGTAGGTGACTTTTACGCATCCGGAATGGATTCGACCACTATCGAAACAATAGGTTACAAACCATTACAATCAGCATTTAAAAATATTGCAACCATTAAAGATGCAAAAGGTGTGATGGGTTTTTTAGGTGTACAATTAACTGAAAATAATGGCACATTATTTCAGCCATATGTCGCTGCAGATGATAAAAACAGCAGCATGAATATTTTGGTATTTTATCAGGGAGGTTTGGGTATGCCAGATAGAGATTACTATTTAAAAAATGATCCAGCTACAGTTGCTATACAAAAAGCATATCAAAAATATATACAAAAAGTTTTGCAATTAACTGGTTCGGACTCTGTTATTGCTATTAAACAAACACAAGCCATTTACAATTTCGAAAAGCAACTAGCATTAAGCCATAAAACCAATGTTGAACTTAGAGATCCACAAAGTAATTACAATAAAAAAGCCATTGCCGATTTGCAAAAGGCGATGCCAGTATTTGATTGGGTAACATTAACCAAAACACTAGGTGTAAAAGTTGACTCAGTGAATGTAAGTCAGCCAGCATTTTATACTAAAGTAAATGAGTTATTAACCACTACACCAGTTGATGTATGGCAAGCCTATCTTAAGTTTCACACTATTGCTAATGCTGCAGCAGCTTTAAGTAGTGACTTTGTGAATGCCAGATTTGACTACCAAAAAGCACTAACAGGACAACAAAAAATTAAGCCACGTTGGGATAGAATATACCGTATCACAGACGCTAATTTAGGTGATGGATTGGGGCAGTTGTATGTAAAAAAATACTTTACTGAAGATGCTAAAAAACGCATGCTTGAATTAGTTAATAACTTGAGCACATCACTAGATAATAGGATTACCCAACTTGATTGGATGAGTGATACCACTAAGCAGAAAGCAAAAGATAAACTACATGCTTTCCTAAAAAAGATTGGCTACACAGACAAATGGCGTGATTATAGCAAAGTGACTATTGAGAAAACAAAATTCTTCGAAAACTTAAAAGCTTGCGCAAAAAACGAATTTGCTTATCAAATGAGCAAAGTGGGTAACCCTGTAGACAAAACTGAATGGGGTATGACACCACCAACTATCAATGCCTACTATAATCCCACATTTAATGAAATTGTATTCCCTGCTGGTATTTTGCAGTTCCCATTCTTTGATCCTAATGCTGATGATGCCGTTAACTATGGCGGTATCGGCATGGTTATAGGTCACGAAATGACCCACGGTTTTGATGACCAAGGTGCGCAATACGACAAAGATGGTAATCTTAAAAACTGGTGGGCGAAAAGTGACAGTATCCAATTTGTAGCTAAAAGCAAACGGGTCATTGAGTTGTACAACAGCTTTACCATGCTTGATACTGTGCATATCAATGGCGCACTTACCACTGGCGAAAATATGGCAGATATTGGCGGCATTGCGATTGCTTACAATGCTTTCAAAATGACAAAACAAGGTCAAGACACTACTAAAATTGATGGCTTTACCCCTGACCAGCGTTTCTTCATCTCATTTGCCCAAATTTGGCGTAGCAAAGAAAAAGACGAGACGACAAGACAGCTCATTAATACCGACCCGCACTCACCTGCATCTTGGCGCGTGTTGGGGCCACTAATGAACTTTACGCCATTTTACAACGCATTTAATGTAAAAGAAG
>JAYWCY010000253.1:0-3247 GCA_043780175.1 Chitinophagales bacterium | reverse complement strand
CCATAAATAACACCTGAAGTACCAGCCGTTGCAGCTACTTCTCCAGGCTGTAATACATTAAGAGATAATGCATTATTAGGTTGGTCGCCAGCCTTATATGTAACAGGTATGTTATGGCTTAAACTTAAATGATCAGCTACAGTAGTACTTAGTTTACCATGATCGGTAAATACATCCTTAATCATTGGAAAAATAGCGGAATCAAAACAGTAATAATTTAATACATCTTTAGAAATGGTATTGGTTGTAAAGTCCCAAAAAATACCTTCTGATAATGCAGAAGCGGTAGTGGTAATTTCCCCTGTTAGCTTCATCGCAATAAAATCACCTGGCAACATCACTTTATCTATTTCGGCATAAATCTCCGGTTCGTTGTCTTTTACCCAAGCCAATTTGCTTGCGGTAAAATTGCCCGGTGAGTTTAATAAATGCGACAAACATGTATGGTGACCAATAGTGTCAAACGCTTTGTTACCATAAGGTACCGCCCTACTATCGCACCAAATAATACTATTGCGCAACACATTTTGAGACTTATCTACACATACCAAACCATGCATTTGGTAAGCAATACCAATGGCTGCAATATCTTTTGAATGATAGGCATTAGTTGCGTTGGCTTTTAAAATCGCTTGCTGTACATGCTGCCACCAAGTATTAGGGTTCTGCTCTGCCCAGCCCGGCTGTAAGGCGATAATTGGGGTTTCAGTTTCAGGATACTGAACCGATACAATGGTTTGTTGAGAAGTAGCATCTACCACAGAAACTTTAATAGAAGATGTACCTAAATCTATACCAAGCAATAGCATAATAATGGTTTGAATAGTGACTAATTACAACACACAATATTACATTGAAACCGATTGCAAAATAAAATAAATTAACGAATTATAAATAATAACTACATAAATAGAGATGTGTTGACCGACTTGTAGCCACATTGTGTTTTCCGTATTGTATAAACTGTTTTTCCCGAATCGGCATCCTTGTCTATGTTTTCGTGGGTTGTTTTGCATCACTTTAAATTTAGCAACACAAAAAATAGTTATGAGATTAATTACTAGAAGCATTAGAATTTTTACGGTTATTATATTTTGTATAATAGGTCTACAATTGGTAAAAGCCCAAACAGGTTCTATTCAAGGCCGTATCCTAACCAGCGATAAACAACCTGCCGCTAGCGTAATTATTACCTTAAAAAGTAATAAAAAAACTAGTATTTCAAACGAAGATGGCTCATTTACTTTTAAAAAAATAGATGCAGGGCAATATGTTTTGGTAGTTTCTTTTGTAGGGTTGGCAACAGAAGAAAGAACGATAACAGTTACAGCCAATCAAACAACACAAATAGATATTATATTATTTGAAAATGCGAATAAGCTAGAAGAAGTTATTGTAAACAGCCGTAAAACGCTTAACGAAAAGGTTGTATCATCGGCAAAATCGCAAATTACAAATTTCGATTTACCGCAAACTGTCGGTTCGGTTAGTAGCACCGTTATTGCCGATCAACAGGCTACCAGAGTAGGCGATATTATTAAGAATATAAGTGGTGTATCGCTTACCCAAACAAGACTTGGCGTAAATGAAACCTATACTGCCCGTGGTTATAGCATTGGTATTACAGGCGGAGCTGGCAGTATTTTAAAAAATGGATTGGTGAGCAATATTGCAGGTATGCCAGATGCGGCAACACTAGAATCGGTTGAAGTAATGAAAGGTAGTACAGCGATGTTATATGGTAATGTATCGGGCGGATTGATTGTAAATTTGATAACAAAAAAACCAAAATTTGAGTATGGTGGAGAAGTAAAAATGCAAGTGAGCAGTAACCAACAATACAAACCGATTTTAGATTTATATGGCCCTATTACCAAAAACCTTGCTTTTAGGGTGGTTGGTACTTACGAAAATGACAATAGCTTTAGGGATAATATTAAAACAAAACGTACTTACGTTAATCCATCATTTTTATACAAATTGGGTAAAAAAACAACTTTAATGGTACAAGGGGATTATTTGGATGCACAGTTAACACCTGACTTTGGAATTGGCGCTTTAGATAGTGGCCGAGTACTGCCAACAACCATCCCAATTTCAAGGTCACATAATGTATTATGGGCTTATAACAATGTAAAACAAGGTTTAGGCTCGTTTAATATTGATCATAAACTAAATGATAATTGGCAACTAACATTTGCTGGTTCGTTACAAAAAACAGATGTGGATTCGTATGGTGCGGGTTTACCAAATGTGGTTAGTAAAACTGGCGATTGGAACCGTACATTGGCGCGGGCCCACAGTGTAGAAAAAGATATTACCAGTCAGATAAACTTAAACGGAAAGTTTTCAACTGGTAACATTACCCATCAAATATTGCTAGGAACAGACTTTACAAGGGTTGAAACAAAAACAGATGCTTTTAAGATTACAAGTGCTGGTACTGTTGTAACAACATATGATAAAATAAATATACTAAATCCTGATTTATACACCCGTCGTAATGATGTACCAGATGCAGCCATTACTACCACTACCACTTCGCCAAGTAACAGAGTTGGCATATATGCGCAAGATTTTATAAACGTTACCAATAAACTTAAGGTGCTAGCAGGTTTACGTTGGAGCTACCAAGAAACAGTTCAAACAAATATTTTTACAGCTGCGACACAGCTTAATACATCTGGTGTAGCAGCAACCGCAAATGATAAAGCATTTTCGCCCAAATTGGCCATTGTATATCAACCTACAAAAACGACATCCATTTTTACAAGCTATTCCAACAATTTTACCATTAACACAGGCACAGATATTTATAGCCAACTAATTAAACCATCTATTATTAACCAATATGAACTTGGTGTAAAAAACAATTTCTTTAATGGTAAACTTGCCGCCAACCTTAGCATTTATCGAATTATTAATAGCAACCTAGCACAGCAAGCCGAGTTTAAGGCAGATGGTACTTTAAATTCTGATGCGACTGTAAAAGAATTAAAAGGACAAACTACTAGCGACGGTTTAGAGCTTGATTTAAATGCCACCGTATCAAATAACTTTTATGTTATTGCAGGATATGGCTATAATAATATGCGTTTTACTAAAACATCTGGTGCAAAGGGTTCTAATATTGAAGGCGAACAGGTGGTGATAAACCCCAACCACACCGCTAATTTTACAGGCTTTTACACCTTTTCACAAGGTAAGCTACGTGGTTTAAAATTGGGTGTATCTAGTTTTTATACCG
>JAYWCY010000252.1:0-2098 GCA_043780175.1 Chitinophagales bacterium | reverse complement strand
TTTTTTGGTTGCTTGCTTATAAATAATCCCCGTTTGGTTCTCCATTTGGGGTTTTTTATTTTGGAGCAATACTATTTGAAAGCATCATATAAATCTGCTGTAAGTTGTCGTCTTCAACTAATAATTGTACATGTTTCTTCATTGTGGCAATATCACCTCTTACGGCTGGACCAGTTTGCACATCTTTTGGCGCATGATGCTTAATCCGTTCCACCGTTTCTTGTATTAATGGCAAAAGCAAGCTGAAATCAAGTGCTTCTTTCGCAAAATAAGCATCCGCTAAAGCATATAAATGATTAGAGAAATTAGATACAATAACTGCCCCCAAATGCAGTTTAATTCTTGCTGCATCATTTGCCCTGAAACACACTGGTGATAGGCTTTTGGCAAATTGTTCTAGCGTTAAAATTGAGACTTCATTGCTAGCATCAATTACAAATGGTATTTCAGGTACCACGTCTATTTCTTTTCGTAATGTTTGTAGCGGCCAAAGAACGCCATGGTTATCTCCAATTAATTGCAAAATATCTTTACTTATAGAACCTGCTGTATGAACAATTAAAGCATTGGTTGGGGCTAGTTGTTTAATAACACCAACAAGCGCATCATCACTTACCGCTATAATATAAATGGCTGCATTTTGATAAATATTGCTAAAAGTATTATTAGCTGTTGCGCCTACCAAATTAGCAATAGCCAAGGTTTTAGCTGCATCTCTACCTACAATTTCTACAATAGAATGCCCTTTTGCAAACATCAATTTACTTAACACTGTTGCCACATTACCAGTTCCAATAATTACAACCTCCATATATTTGAAATTCATTTTTGAGTCTATGAATTTAGCACAAAGAATAGCCATCAATTTTTATAAAACAAAGATCAATGCTTTAGCGGTCATCTCGCCACAAAAAGCAGCCGAATTTACGTTTAAAATTTTCTGTACACCATATAGTGGTAAACCTGTAAGGCCAGAGCCAACTAATTTTCAAGAGGCAGAAAGTATCACTTTTAAGTTCGAAGATTTAACGATCCGTGGCTGGCATTGGCACCCTAAAGAACCAAATGGTAAAAAGATTCTAATTAATCATGGGTTTGATAGCTATAGTTATCGCTTCGAAAAATATATTCAGCCATTATTAAAGGCTGGCTTTGAGGTTTTTGCTTTTGATGCACCTGGTCATGGCATTAGCGATGGCAAAACTATTAATGCATTGTATTACAGCCAATGCATGATAGAATTTAACAATACCTATGGTCCTTTATATGGTATTATGGCACACAGCATCGGTGGCTTAGCAGCTTCTCTGGCTGCAGCACATTTACCAAAACTAGAAAAACTAGTACTAATTGCACCAGCGGTTGAAACTACAACAGCCATCAACGGGTTTATTAAATTTCTTGATTTGGATAACGATATCATACAATTATTGACAGATTATATTGTAGATTTTTCTCAAAAACCCATTACTTATTTTGCTACAAGCACAGCTGTACAAAAATTAACAGTCCCTACACTTTGGTTGCACGATACCGAAGATGCCATTTGCCCATTTGAAGATGTAAAGCCTGTACAAGCATTAAACCTACCACATATAGAATTTTATATTACTACAGGTTTGGGGCATAGTAAAATTTATAGAGAAAGTAAAACAGTGAAAACAATTCTTAACTTCTTTAAAAAATAATATTTCTCATAAAGCAACAAAGGATACAAAGCGTTTTAACTACTCTGCGTACTTTGTATCCTTTATTTTATTTAAAAGCCTTTTTTAGTGCAGGATTCTTACTGCTATTGGTGTAAAATTTATTAAACCACTTCGACAATCCATTATAGCATGCTTTTTGGCCTTCATCTCAACGAGGAATGAAGCATTATTACTTACAAAACCAAAAAAACTCGGTAGAACGATTAGATGCGCAACTGAGAGTCCTTTTAAGTACCAACTAAGCGTACACTAAGCAGGGTATAAGGAAGCATCCTTCGTTCATCCTTCGTTGCTCAAGTATGGATTAAGTATGGATTAAGTATGGATTAAGTATGGATTAAGTATGGATTAAGTATGGATTAAGTATGGATTAAGTATGGATTAAGCAT
>JAYWCY010000251.1:0-2752 GCA_043780175.1 Chitinophagales bacterium | reverse complement strand
TAGCTGTTGGTTACTTTTAGTAGTAATTACTAGCGGGGTGCTTTTTAGCTGTAAAATCGTGAGCACTTGTTTTGTAAAACCCTTTGTAAGCAATTGTTTCAGTGAGTTATCTGCAATATTATCAAAGAAATAAATACTATCAATTTTGTCAAATGCTTGGTACAGTATGGCATCTTTTTTATTTAAAAATACATTGTTGAAAAAGTACACATTTTTAGGTGGTACAGTTCTTTCTGTATCGCTGCCTTCACACAAACTAAAAGAGGTACAATTTATAAAGGTATTGTTAGCCACTACTGCATCTCGTACAGGTAAATATCTAAAAGCAGGCGAGTTAAATACACCATTCATAATGGCTAGTGGTGAGCGAAAATTAACGCCTCTACATTCGTAAAATAGGTTGTTTACGACCCAGTTGCCTTCGTTAATAATACGTATACCACCTGTACCTTCTTTACCATTACCTAAAAAAATATTACCCTCTACTGTATTATTATTACCATGTCTGAGCGATATACTACCTTGACATTCCTTAAACACGTTATTGCGTATTATATTGCCACAAGATTTGACAGAAATGATTTCGGCTTCACCATCGCAGTTTTCAAATACATTGTCTTTTATAACGGTATTGCTATAAAATGTACAGTGCTGCGAAACGCCTACACGAATGATTTCCCCACCATTAGATGCGAGTGGTATTCTGCCAGCAAAATTGTTACTATCAATACTATGGCTGTTTAATCTGCTTCTATCATCATCTAGTATAACGGCCATCAATACACCAATGTTTTTTTTGTCGGTAAATGTACAGTGGTCTATACGGTTGTGCTGCCCATATAATGCCACCCAGTAATTCTCTTCTAAGCGTTTTACGTTGCTAAAATTGCTAATAACACAATTGGTAATTCTGCAATTATAAGCAACTGTTTTGCCGGCCTTAAACTGCCATACATCACCTTCTGATGCATAGCCATTCACAAATTCTAAACCAGACACAATAATATAATTACCTCCAATGCGTAAAGAACTTTTTCCAGTGATTTGAATTTTGCCAGCGTTTTGGGCTGTTACCAAAATTGGCTTTGCGGCGGTACCATTGCAAGTAAGTAGGATGTTACAGTTGGTCCAGTTACCATTTAGTAACATAAGGGTATCGCCAGCGACAATAATTTTGTCAGCGGCGCTCAGCTGTTCATTGTTATGTACTTTTATTGTTTTTGCTGTGGCAAATTGACATAAGGTAACCAGTAAAAGGCTAATTAGGAATATATTTTGTTTCATATGGTTGCAATAGTTGAAAGTTATTTGTACAGTAGCTTTTGTGATGATTCGCGAACAAATAGTTTGGGCTTTAATACAATTTCAACCTCACTCATGCTTTCTTCACTTTGCATCATTTCTATAAAAAGCTTAGCGGTTACTTTGCCCATTTCAAAAGCAGGTAAATCAATACTAGAAATTTTAGGGGTTACTAAATTGGTAATAGGCTCGTTATTAAAACCCACTAAGCCAATATCATGTGGCATTCTTAAGTTTTTTTCTTTTATGGCTAGCATAGCGCCAATAGCCATTCTATCACTAATAGTACAAATAGCATCTGGCCTTTTTTTCAAAGCAAGTAGCTCTTTGGTAGCTATATAGGCATAGTCTTGATTAAAGTCGCAGTGGATAATCAAATCTTTGTCTACTTTCATATGATTCTCTTTTAGTGCTCTTAAGTAGCCATCCATACGTTTGTTGCTAATGTCAAGATTTTTTTGTCCTGCAAGAATGGCAATACGTTTATACCCTTGATCTATTAAGTGTTGTGCTGCTAAGTAGCCACCTAACTCATTATCTAATCTAACTCTAGGGGCGTTGAATTCAGTAATAATTCTATCAAAAACTACAATCGGTTTCTTTTGGCTTTGAATTTTTTTAAAGTGGTCCACCATATTCGTTTCACTAGAAACAGAAATAATAAATCCATCTACTAAACTATCCATTAAGCGGCGGGTATTTAAAATTTCTCTACCATAGCTCTCATTGCTTTGGCATACCATTACAGTGTAGCCAGCCTCTAAAGCAACCTCATCAATACCTTTTACCATGGTGGCAACTACATAGTCTAAGTTTGGTACAATTACCCCAATGGTATGGGTCTGCTTGTTTTGTAAACTAAGAGCCAACTGGTTGGGTTGATAATTTAATTCTTCTGCTAATGCTAATACTGCTTTTCTAGTTTCAGGATTTACGTCATTGGCATTGCGTAAGGCTCTAGATACGGTAGATGTAGATAGCTGTAAGGCTCTTGCAATGTCTTTAATTGTGGCTTGCTTTTCCATATAGCAGGCTAAAGTAACAAGCTTTTTGATATAATTTCGAGAAAATCCCGGTAGCGTTGCCGGGAACGATATCGGTTGATAATTTTAGAAAATATTCTAATATTTAGTTTTATATTTAGAATTCACTCAATTAAACTAACTAAAATTTAGAAATATTTCTATCACTTAAATTAATGCAGCCTCAATTATGGCGCTAATATTACCTTGTCAATGAAAAAATTCAAAATTTATACAGTTGTTTTAATCAGCATGTGCGGGTCAATTTTGTTTGCCCAGCAACATCCTATCACCTATGCTACCAAGCCTGATATTGCTGCTATTAAAGCTGGCTTACTAAAGGAAGGCTTGTTAAGAACTTCTTTTAAAGACATCAAGCAAAGTGTAGATCAATGGATAGGTAAAGACATCGATGTGCCTTTACCTAA
>JAYWCY010000250.1:0-3281 GCA_043780175.1 Chitinophagales bacterium | reverse complement strand
ACCTATCTGCACACCCATCGCCAGTGTAGATAGTATTACCTACAAGCTAGCCCTCACAGGCATTGGAGGATGTACTGTAACGGATCAGATAACCATTGTAGTGTTACACAACCCAGTGATCCCGAATACATTTAGTCCTAATGGCGATGGTGTCAATGACAGATGGGTGATCAAAAGTTTAGAAAGTTACCCTGGTGCCACGATAGAAATCTATAACCGGTATGGGCAAATCGTGTACAAGGTCACAGGGTATGACCCCAACAATGCATGGGATGGTAAGCTAAACGGTACACCACTACCAATAGGAACGTACTACTATATCATCAACCCTAAAAATGGTAGAGCGCAATTAAGTGGTAGTATTACAATTATTAGGTAAGGGGCAGGGCAAACGTATTAAAATTAGCATTTCAGTTAAACATCTCCCCCTAAGTTACTATGACTATCCAATTGTAGGCTTTTCGCCTCATAGCAGGCGGGCTGCGTTCTTACAACGCCACTGCTTTTTATCTTTTAAAAAATATCCTACGGATTTTTTCCATCCGATAGCTATCGGATTTGCCTTTGGCAAACCAGATAAAAAAAGGTGGCTTATGCAAGAACTGGTGAAAAATGCGAGATTTTAGAACATAAAAGACTCAATTTTAAAAATGAAATTTTAATGCGTTTGCCCTGGGTAAAGGGTCATAGGTATATTAATTTACAATAAATTAATTAATATATAGTCCATAAAAACTACTTAAAATCGCTGTAATGCTACAACTGCTGGTTACAGCTGCTTCGTGCATAAGTATAAAAAGAGAACCGTTGCGTGCTTTGCCTACTTGGTTACTTTGTGTGAAACGCTTTATACAAACTGAAAACTATCGCCATCAAATAAGCCTTTGTCACTCAATTTTAAATGTGGAATAACGAGCAAGGCCATAAAACTAAGCGTCATAAATGGTGCGGCAAGGGTGCTGCCTAATTTGGTTTTTACAAATGCATCAATAGCGGTGTAGGTAGCGGCTACCTCATAACCATCATTAGCACTCATTAAACCTGCAACGGGCAAGCCAAGCACATGCTGCCCCTGTGTGCCTACTGCACTTACGCCACCTTTTTCTTGAATTACTAGGTTAATGGCTTGGGCAAGGCTAGCATCATCTACACCCACGGCAACAATATTATGGCTATCGTGCGCCACTGATGAGGCAATAGCACCTTGTTGTAACCCAATATTTTTAATAAAAGCTTTGGCTATGGGTGCATTGTGGTAGCGGTTTACGACTACTATTTTTAGGATATCTTCTTTGGTGTTGGTCACCAATGCATCGTTAACGATTGTTGCATCGCAATACAATTTATTGGTTATCAATTGCCCTTCTAATGCTTCAATCACTGGTATTTTGCCATTGGTAATAGGGTAGCTGCTAGTGGGAATAGCCAATTGTGCTTCAGTAATGACATCACAGTCAAACTGATTAATAGGCGTAACTGCAACAGATTTTATAAATGACTGTCCATTCTCAGCTACTAATTCACCATTAATATAGGTTTTGTTAATGTTGAAATGGGTAAGGTCGTCAGCAATAATAAAATCGGCATCATCGCCCACACGTAGCAAGCCAATATCTAGCTTGTAATGCAGCACAGGATTTACGCAAGCCGCTTGTAGAATATTAAAAATATCAATGCCCTTGGCCGCAGCCCTTGCGCACAGCTGGTTAATATGCCCAACCATCAAACTATCAGGGTGCTTATCATCGCTACAAAATAGTATCTCATTTGGGTAATCATGAAGCAAGTCAATCAGTGCTTCAAAGTTTTTAGCGGCGCTGCCTTCACGAATAATAATCTTCATACCATAGCTTAGTTTGTCCATAGCTTCTTCTTTGGTAAAACACTCGTGGTCGGTAGAGATGATAGCCCCCCCGCCCCCCAAAGGGGGGATTTCAGGAATAGGCTGATTAGTTTGAAGTAATCTTATATTTTCCGTTGAATTAGGGTCGGAAATCTCTTTATGGGTGATATAATTTGGAGCAACGTATTCTTCATAGTATGCTTGCCAAGATTCCCCTTTGGGGGGCGGGGGGGCTATGTATTTTTTGGCATCTTCACCCCTCAAGCCCGGCGCATGACCATCAACTGGCTTACCCAATGCTTTTGCTGAAGCAATCTTTTTCATCACTTCTGCATCGTTAAATAGCACACCAGGAAAGTTCATCATTTCACTCAGGTACTTAATCTCATCTTTCAGCAATAGGGTATGCACATCTGCACTTGTTAATGCTGCGCCAGCAGTTTCAAAAGTGGTGGCAGGTACACAACTCGGTGCACCAAAGTTGAACTTGAAGTTTACCTGATTGCCATTGTCAATCATAAATTCTACACCAGCCATGCCACATACATTGGCTATCTCGTGAGGGTCGCTTACCGTGCCCACAGTGCCATGTACCACAGCAAGTTTTGCAAATTCACTTGGTACCAACATACTGCTTTCTATATGCACATGACTATCAATAAAACCCGGTAAAATGTAAGGCAGTCCTTGACTGTTGACAGTTGACGGTTGAGGGTTGACAGAACTAATTTTACCATTACTTACCACTATTGTTGCAGGGTATATAGTTTTACTAAATATATCTACCAAATTGCCGGTTACTGAAAATGACTGTGCCATAGAATTGCTGTAAAATGTGATACGATACTGACGAAAATAGTTGATTATGAACGATTACGGTTGTAAAGCGGTGACACTTATCTTCGCTGCGATAGAAAATATAAGTGATTATGATTGCAATTGATAATAAACTGATTAGTGACGAAGTACTTGAGGAACAATTTGTGTGTGACCTTACCAAATGCAAAGGGGGCTGTTGTGAAGATGGTGATGCTGGTGCACCACTAGAAAATTGGGAAAGAAAAGAAGTAGATAAGGCATTGGAAATAGTAAAACCCTATATGACTAAAAATGGGCTACAAGCGGTAAAAGAGCAGGGTAATTATACCTACGATACAGAATTTGGCTGGGTAACACCTACGGTAAACGGCGGTATTTGCGCCTATGGTTATAAAGATAAAGCAGGGGTAATTATTTGCACATTTGAGCAAGCATTTAATGAGGGTAAAATAGGTTGGAAGAAGCCACTGAGCTGCCATTTATTTCCGATCAGAATATCAGCCAGCAAGCAAGACCCAGATGTAGAATACGTAAACTACCAACCACGAGAAGACTTGTGTGGTGGTGGTTGTAGCTTGGGTAAGCGATTAAAAGTACCAGCTTATGTGTTTTTAAAAGA
>JAYWCY010000249.1:0-5468 GCA_043780175.1 Chitinophagales bacterium | reverse complement strand
TGCTGGCCAAAAACACAGCAACGACTGTGTGTAACTAAACTTTGTGTCCGTTGTCTTCTTTGTTACTTTGTATGAAACCCCTACGCTACGATAAAAGCCTCATAGCGAACAGAACTGACAAGTGTGCGACGCAACGATGCTAGATAGTAGTACTAAAGCTGGTAACACTAAAATAAACACTCATATTATCAACCCGTAACAAGCAATCTATTTACAATAACGTACCGCTCAAAAACAACAAAGCCACACTAAAGTAAATCACCAATCCTGTGACATCTACCAAAGTAGCTACAAATGGGGCAGAGGATACGGCTGGGTCAGCACCAAGCTTTTTAAGTACGATTGGCAACATAGAGCCACTGAGTGTACCCCAAAGTACCACGCCTAACAAACTAAAGCCTACGGTATAAGCAATCATTAACCAATGTGGGCCATACATAACTGGCGAAATGCTGTGCCAAGCTACTACACGTATAAAACCAATTAGGCCAAGCACGCCACCAAGCATCACACCACTTAACAATTCTCTGCGTAGTACGCGCCACCAATCGCTTAGGCTTATATCGCCTACTGCCATTGCTTGAATAATCAAGGTACTTGCTTGGCTACCACTATTACCACCACTACTGATAATGAGTGGCACAAATAAAGCAAGTACTACCGCTTTTTCTATTTCGCCTTGAAAATAACCCATGGCAGTAGCCGTGAGCATTTCGCCTAAAAATAATACAACCAACCAGCCGATACGTTTTCGGAATAATTTAGACAAGGCAATGTCAAGATAAGGTTCGTCTAAAGCTTCGGTACCACCAATCATTTGTATATCCTCGCTAAACTCTTCATTGGCTACCCATAACATATCATCTATGGTTACAATGCCAAGTAATATGTTATTATCATCGGTTACTGGTAGCGCCACGCGGTTGTTCATTTTAAACACTTGGCTGGCATGTTCTTGGTCATCTGTAACGTTTAAGGCCACTACACGGTCATCCATTACTTCGCTCACAAGTTTGTCTGGCGAAGCTAAAATCACATCTCTTATTCTAATATCATCAATCAGTTCGCCAGCTTCATTTATTACATAAATCACGTCGATGGTTTCGCTGCCTTTGGCGTATCTACGAATCGTTACAAACACTTCTTCAATGGTGTTATGCTCATATACATACACATAGTCTGGCGTCATTAAACGGCCAACACTATCTTCTGGATAACCCAGATGCGTGAGGGTAATTTTACGTTCCTCTGGGTCAAGAAGTTTTATTAAATCACGAATAACATTTTTTGGTAATTCTTCTAAAAAGTCCGTTCTGTCATCTGGCGGCAATTCGTTTAGCAACTCGGCAGTTTTGAAAGAAGGTAGTTGTTTTACAATGTCTTTCTGCTGAGAAATATCTAAAATTTTAAACACACTAGCAGCCCTATGAATAGACATATTGCCAATAATATGAGCTTCATATTCTGGATATTCGTTTATCAGTTCAGCCACATCGCTAATGTTCTGATCGTTTAAAAAGTCGGCAATTTGTAGTTTGTCATCAGAAGCAATGACATGCTCAAATTGATCTTTTATATCCTCATTTTCAATTTCTAAACTCATGGGGTGCAATTTAACCTATAAAGACATTTGAAAGAACTAGATATTATTATCAATTCATCACTTATTTTTACCACTATGATTTTACCAGACTTAGTAATTGCACCATCAGATAAAGGTGGCAAGGGCGGCAAAGGCGTATACACAACCAAGGCATTTAAGGTAGGCACCATCGTAGAAATCTCGCCAGTATTGGTGTTTACTGGGAAAGAATATTTGCACTTAGCAGAAACCCTATTGTATAATTATATATTTGAGTGGGGGCCAACACGCAAGAAAGCCGCATTGGCATTGGGTTATATTAGTATGTACAACCATAGTTACAGCGCCAATTGCGAGTACGAAATGGATTTTGACAATAATTTAATGACAATTAAAGTTGTAAAACCTATTAAAAAAGGGGAGGAATTATATATTAATTACAACGCCGATGCAGATAATAAAAACAAGGTTTGGTTTGATGCGAAATAGTTGCAATTTGGTATTTAGAGGTTGAGATTTTTTGTTGACCAGCTGTAATTGTACTATTCAGCATCGTTGCGTCGCACACTTGTACGTTTAGATACTTTATTTAGCTTTTATCAAAGCAAGTATAACAGTTAATACTTTAATTACCCTTGCTTGCAAGCTTAAAGTAACATAAAAATATTTACTATGAATATAACTACCATTATAGGTTTAGTAGCAGCCTTTTGTACTACTATTTCTTTTTTGCCACAAGCCATTAAAACGATACAAACAAAAGATACCAGTGGTATTTCGCTGTCTATGTATGCCTTGTTTACTTTGGGTACGTTGTTATGGTTTATTTATGGTATTATGAGTGGTAGCGTACCAGTTTACTTGGCAAATGCTATCACTCTGGTATTAGCAATTATTATATTGAGCTATAAAATCAAATACAAATAGTTGCTTATTTTTTTATGGGGTTTTCTCTAGGTTGTAATAGTCTTGCTACTAGGCCAGTCCAACCAGTTTGGTGCGATGCGCCCACACCTCTACCACTATCGCCATGAAAATACTCATAAAATAAGATATAGTTATTGAAATTAGGATCTTTTTGTAATTGTTCATAATTGCCAAATACAGGTCTATTGCCGTTCTCATCCTTGAGAAATAGTTTAGATAAGCGCCTAGATAACTCATCTGCAACTTCATTTAATGAGCACATTTTACCACTCCCTTTTGGGCACTCTACTTTAAAATCATCACCGTAATAGAAGTGAAAACGCTGCAGGCTCTCGATAATTAAAAAATTAACTGGCATCCATACTGGGCCACGCCAATTGCTATTGCCGCCAAATAAATCGCTATCGCTTTCGCCAGGTACATAATTTACTGCAAAGCGTTTCCCCTCAACAAAAAATTCGTATGGATGCTGGTCATGAAATTTTGATACTGCACGAATGCCATAATCGCTTAAAAACTCACTCTCATCCAGCATCTTTTCAAGCATTTTTTTCATACGATGGCCACGTAGTAGGCTTAGTAGATGCTTTTCATCCGTTCCCTTCACATTCCATCGAGATACAAGACTTGCTAGTTCAGGTTTATTGTCGTATAGCCATTCAAGGCGTTTAGTAAAATTGGGCATGGTAGATAATAAATCATGGTCTAACACTTCTACTGCAAATAATGGAATTAAGCCTACCATGCTGCGTACTTTTAATGGGGCACTTTTGCCATTGGGTAGCTGTAATACGTCGTAAAAAAAGCCGTCTATATCATCCCATAATCCATTGGCATTCGTACCCATATTGTCTATAGCTTTTGCTATATATAAAAAGTGTTCAAAAAATTTAGTCGCCATATCTTGGTACACTGGATTGTACCTTGCAAGTTCAAGCGAAATACGAAGCATGTTTAAACTATACATTGCCATCCAGCTAGTACCATCTGCCTGTTCTATATAGCCACCAGTGGGTAATGCAGCACTTCTGTCGAAAACCCCAATATTATCTAATCCTAAAAATCCACCTTCAAAAATATTATTACCTTCTTTGTCTTTGCGGTTTACCCACCAAGTAAAATTGAGTAGTAGTTTGTGAAAAACACTTTCTAAAAAAGCCACGTCTGGTTTCCCTTTTTGGGCTTCATCTATTTTGAAAACTCTAAAAGTACTCCATGCATGTACTGGTGGATTGACGTCACTAAAGTTCCACTCATAGGCTGGTAATTGACCGTTAGGATGCATATACCATTCTCTGGTTAACAATTTTAATTGTTTTTTGGCAAATGATGCATCTATGATAGCAAAAGGGATACAATGAAATGCCAAATCCCAGGAAGCGTACCATGGATATTCCCATTTATCTGGCATAGAAATAATATCTGCATTGTTTAAATGCTGCCAGCTTGCGTTTCTACTTTTCAGTCTTTCAGTAGGTGGTTTTGGCTCATTTGTATCGCCTTGCAACCATTTATTGACGTCATAATAATAAAACTGTTTGCTCCAAATCATACCTGCAAAAGCCTGACGCTGCACTAATTTTTCATCATCACTGGTAATATTTTTTTGGATGTCTGCATAAAATTCATCGGCCTCTTTTTGTCTTGTTTCAAATATGGCATCAAAGTCTTGAAAAGGTGTAAGCGCATGGTTGGTACTAAGTCTTAGTTTGATTGTGGTAGATGCGTTAGCCTTTACTATCATATCGTAATTAGCCGCAGCTTTGGTTCCATTTGCATGAATGTTTATTGCTTGATGATTGCCATTAACAATGTAGTCGTTGATACCATCTTTATAAAATGTACCTGTGTTGGCAGATTGATACACTTTTTCATTATTGGTTTCATTCTCGCAAAAAATCATGGGTGGGCTACCTTGAGCATACAAAGTGTACTCACCTAATTTTTTATGGCTAATAGTAACATTGCCATTGTTCATGCTCATTATTTGGGGTTTACTATTGTCATCGCCCCAAGCCCATGTATTTCTAAACCAAATAGTTGGTAATACTTGTAATGCCGCATCCTCATTGGTACGATTATGAATAGTGATTTTTATCAGAATATCCGTAACATCGGCTTTGGCATATTCTACAAAAACATCAAAGTATTTGTGATCATTAAAAATGCCTGTATCTATTAACTCAAATTCAGTTTGGGATTTATTTCTACGTTTATTTTCATCAATAAGCAACTCATAGGGAAAAGCTGTTTGCGGATACTTGTATAGCATCTTCATATAGCTATGCGAGGGTGTGGCATCTAAATAATAATAGAGTTCTTTTACATCTTCACCATGATTGCCTTCTGTGCCAGTTAAACCGAAGAAGCGTTCTTTGATGATAGGATCTTTTTTGTTCCATAATGCAACTGCAAAGCACAGGTGCTGTTGATCATCACAAATACCTGCAATACCTTCTTCACCCCAACGATAAGCTTTACTGCGAGCTATTTCGTGGCTAGTATAATGCCAAGCATCACCATTTGCACTATAATCTTCACGAACAGTACCCCATTGCCGATCACTGATATATGATCCCCATTTTTTACAATCTATATTTAGTAAACGTTCTTGCTCTTTGTTCATGTATTGGTAAAGATTATCTGAACCTTGATTAAAATTATTTAGGTGATTTTTCGGATATGCAAGGTCGCCTGAATTATGATTTAGAATGATTAACATGATTTTTGTAACTGGCAAAGAACAATCTTTAATAATCATTTTAATCCTAATAATATTTCTAAATCATGGCTTAGACATTTTATCCATTAGTTGTAAAGCCTGGATATAATGTCATACCGCCATCTACAAATAATGTCGTGCCATTGATATAGTCACTATCATCGCTGGCAAGCCAAACGGCAGCATTACCGATATCTTCTGTTTGACCAATACGTTTATAAGGGATCAATTTTAATA
>JAYWCY010000248.1:0-2959 GCA_043780175.1 Chitinophagales bacterium | reverse complement strand
AAAGACTGCATTGGGTCGTCTTCACCTAATACATTGGTAAATGGTTGATCATCAGCGTCATTATATACATTATTACCACCATCCTTTCTATTATCGTTTCTTGTAGTAGATACAATTGCTTCGGTTCCTAAATCGTTTTTGCTAATTAATTCAAAATCGTATCTATTATCTTTAGATATCACTAATGGTATTATAAATTTTTCGAAACCAGCATACGATACCTCTAGTGTGTGTTTCCCCTCAGCTAGTGAGAGTGTAAAATAGCCGTAGTTATTACAAATAGCACCTATTTTATTTTCTCGGTCGCGTATGATTGCATTGGGCAGTGGCTCTTTACTCTGGGCATCTTTAATGATACCATACAGTGCGTATTTGGATACTAAGCCAGCCGATGAAAAAACGTCATTGGTGGGGATTAAAATTATTTTATTGTATTTTTCTATAATTTCAACTTTTTGCCCTGCTAGTATTTTTATAAAAATTTTACCTAAATTATTATCTAAATCACTTAACTGAATAATTTTATTAGTGTCTAAAAACGACTTTGAATACTCAATAATATAGGAACTATTGGCTTTTATATTATCCAAAAATTGCACGATTGTGCCTTTTTTGATAGAAGAACTATAATAATTTGTTGCGAAAGAATACTTCTTTTGGGCAAAACCACAACTGAGATTAAAACTAAAAACAATCAACAATACAGACAGCCTACAAAAGAAATTTGTACTACTAGATTTGTTTTTTAGCTTGGTGTGATTCATTTTTTACCGATTGGTAGAATATAAATTCATTTGAATTTTTTCGGAGTTGCAATTTGGTTACTAATTTAATTTCATCTAATACTTCTTGAATTGGTTGGTTATCAAAATGTAATTTAATAGTAATATTATTTGATAAATTACTTGGCAAGCATTTAACAATAATACCATAATGCAAACTTATATCTTCTAATGCTTTAGTTAAAGACACATCAGAAAAGTCTAAAACACCGCTTTTCCAAGACAAGACGTTTGTATCAGCGAAATTACTTACAAGAAAGCCATTTGAATCATTAATTATTTTTTTACCAGCACTTATACCATTAACTACTGCTTTTGTAACTAAATTAGTACATTTAATTTCGCCTGAAAAAACAGTTATTTCATCTTTTAAGGCCGTACTATTTACCATAAAAGTAGTGCCTATATCTTGCACAATGGTGTTATTAGCTATTACAGTAAAACTATTGCTATTGCTATGTTTTACATCAAAGTAGGCAATACCTTTAATGGTTACTTGACGTAAATTTTTAAACGAACGATTGTAGGTTAATATACTACCTTTTTTTAAACTTACACTACTGCTATCGGGTAAAAAAGAATGTTCATTAGCGTCTAAGGCAGTAATAGTAATGGTCTGATTATTATACTTGAAAAACCAGATGCAAAAAAATATGATAACTATTGCCGCAGCAGCAGAAGTAAGGTAGTACCATGGGTAAATAATATTTTTTTTACTACTATTTTCTACCGTTTTCATTCTACTAGATACTTTTACCCAAGCTGTATCCGTATCAAAAGGATTATTGTTTATTAGGGCTTGATGCCCTTGATATAGTTGGCGTAAAACTTGGTACTCTTTTTTATGGCTTTCATCACTACTTAACCAACTATTGAGTACTTCGATATCCTCTACAGTGGCATTACCAGAAATTTCTTTCTCAATAATCAGTAGTATATCTTCATCAATTGATTTCATGTTGCAATGTTGTTAACTATTACCTAAAACTTTAAAAAATCATTTACCACTACTCGTTATTGAAAAATAAATCAAAATTAGGTAAATACCATTTTCGCTTACAAAAATTCTAATTATTTTAAGTGCTTTAACCATTTGATTTTCAACTGTTTTAATTGAAATATTTAATGTATCTGCAACTTCTTTATAACTTAAATTACCAATTCGAGTTAATAAGAACACTTCTCTACATTTTGGTGGTAAGCGTTTTAATGCCTCATCAACTAATTTCTCAACATCTACCGCTACTTGTTGCGTCTCATGATTATTTAAGATTTCGCTATTGTTTGTAAACGCGACTACTGGATGTTTTTGTTGATTTTTTAAGCTTGTGAAGCTACCGTTTCTAACTACAGAAAATAGATAAAATCGAATATTATTAATACCTACTAAATCTTGCTTTTTATCCCAAACTTTCACAAAACTATCTTGTACAATATCTTCTGATAGCTCTTTATTCCCCAAAATTGAGTACGCGTATTTACACAGGGACGGATAATACTTATAAAAAACTTCCTTAAACTGATCGTGTCTTGAGTTACTATTTTCCATTAGGAATGTTTAACACATTTGCGTTGATTTACCCTTTTCTAGTTAAAAATTAAGTCATAAGACAAATTCTGAAGTAATGCTTAGGCAACAAATGAAATTTAACATTTACGGCAAAAATACATATCCAGATGATTTAACAAATAATTATTACTGCAAAAAGAATGGATAATATTGCTTAAGCATTGTTGCAATTAAATACTCACTAATAACAACTAATTGTACTACTTGCACTGTGGTTCATCATGGGACTTACAAATGGTATACTTAAGTTCATACCACGTAATATTAATAGGCAAGCCATTAAGGCAATACAATAAGGTAAAGCTTTATGTAATTGTTGTTTTACAGCCACAGGTATGGTACGGCCAAGTACCATTAAACTAAACATGAGTGGTAAAGTACCTAAACCAAAAGCAAACATTAACCAAGCACCATTGACAACGCTACCTGTAGCGGCGGCGGCAGCCACACCCATATATACCAACCCACAAGGCAGTAACCCATTTACAACCCCAATTATATAAAAATGTGCAGTACTTTTTTGCCCATGCAAATAGCTTGCAAGCAAGTTTTGTACACGTAAATGAAAGCCTTTAAATACAGTCGCTTCTAGGTTAATAAATCTACC
>JAYWCY010000247.1:0-2460 GCA_043780175.1 Chitinophagales bacterium | reverse complement strand
TATTCGTGTCATTTGGTAATACCATCTCATTCATTATTGTAAAACTCTCACTTGCTTTTTTTGGTTCCATGCTAATTGCTAATTTGCTGCGAAGATATTGGATGTCAACGGATTAAAATCCGTAGTTACAAGTTATGTCGAAGCTAGGCCTCTAGTTTTTGAGTACAATATTTTAAAGGTATTGGTTTGAATTAAGCGTTTTAATGTGAGTGATAAAAGCCGTAAGCTCGAAACATTTTGTAACAACGGATTTCAATCATTTGGTGTTAGAAATCCGTTATTGTTACTGCATCCGTTGCTGTTATGCATCGACTAGACCACTATCTGCACTAAATCGTTCAAGTACGCTTCATCTACATCTGCACCAATACCAATGGCATTGCTGAGTTGTAAATGCATGTTTTTATAAGTAATACCGCCAATTACAGGATCTATTTTGTGACCTAATAAACAAGTGTCTAAATCGTAGAATTGAATATTATCATTTGCCATTGCAAAATGTACTTTGGCGGTTAATGCGACACGACTTTCTAACATGCCACCCATCATACAAGGTATATTATGTTGCGCTGCAATGCTATTGATTTTGATGGCTTCTAAAATGCCGCCACTTTTAGAGAATTTAATATTGATGTATTTAGCCGCTTTATTGGCAATAATACGCGCTGCATCGTGGTGGGTAAATACACTTTCATCTGCCATAATAGCTATTGGTGAAATGGTACAAAGTTGTGGCAGCAAATGGTCGTTGTACTTGCGCATGGGTTGTTCACAAAATTGAATATCGTATTTGCCTAAACCAGTTAATGCTTGTATGGCTTCATCGTAAGTCCATCCTTGATTGGCATCAACCCGTAATTGAATGGCATAGCCAATGGCAGCTCGTATTTGTTTAATACGCTCTATATCGTCTTGAGGGTTTTTGCCCAATTTTACTTTAATAATGTTAACACCTTTGGCCACAAATTCAATAGCTTGTTGTGCCATGTATTCAGGTGTACCCATACCAATTGTAAGGTCGCTTTCTATGTCTTTTTTATTGCCACCTAAATATTGATACAACGGTTGATTGGCGTGAGTTGCAGCAATATCATACAAGGCTAAATCGAAAGCACTTTTAGTAGTATAATTACCGGCTGTGTAGCGGTGCAATTCATCCATTCTTGCAGTAATATCTAATGGATTTTTACCTTTCCAAATTGTAGCAAAATCTTTAGCCATTTCGTAGCAAGTAGCTTGTGTTTCACCTACAATCATCGGGAACGCAGAACATTCACCTACACCTGTAATACCCCCATCTGTATGTACACGAATAAAAATATTCTGTGCATAATCCATTGTGCCAGTTGCAATGGTAAATGGCACCATTGGTATAGAATATTTGTAAACGTGAATATGGGTAATTAGCATAACTCTCTCTTGGAATCTAATATATTGGCAAACATTCTTTTATATTCTTTCTAATATTTCTTTTGTCATTAGGCCTTTTGTATCACCAGTATTTAATGTTGTTGCAGGTTCAAATAGCATGATAGAGACTTCGTTTTTGGCAACTGGCCTGTGTTCTACACCCTTTGGCACTATTAAAAACTCGTTTTGTTGTAGTTCGATTTTTTTATCCCTAAATTCCATGGTAAATGCCCCTTTTAACACATAAAACATTTCATCTTCATGGTCGTGTTTATGCCAAACAAACTCTCCTTGAAACTTTACAAGTTTTACATGTTGCCCATTTAGTTCGCCCACTATTCTTGGGTGCCAATAATCATTAATTAAAGCTAGTTTTTCTGGGATATTTATTTTTTCCATGGCTCGTATTATTGAAAGTGTTTGCCTTCTGCTTCCATCATTCGCATTTGCTTGGCGTCTTGTAGAAATTCTGATGCGAAAATGAACTTATTGAGTAAGTCATTTTTACTAAAAATGATTTCTTTGTTACTGCCTTCCCATTGCTTTTGACCTTGGTGCATGTACACAATATGGTCACCAATTTCCATCACACTGTTCATATCATGTGTTACAACAATGGTAGTGATTTTGTATTCGAGGGTAATATCTTGAATCAACTTATCAATGAGCAAAGATGTTTGTGGATCTAAACCAGAATTGGGTTCATCACAAAATAAGTATTTTGGATTTAGTACAATGGCACGCGCAATACCTACGCGCTTCTTCATACCACCGCTTATCTCTGCAGGCGATTTTTTATTAGCACCAGTTAAGTTCACTTTTTCTAGTACTTCATCTACACGTTTACGCTTTTGCGCAAGGGTCATATTACTAAACATATCTAGTGGAAACATCACATTTTGCTCAACAGTCATACTATCAAATAAAGCAGAACCTTGAAATAGCATACCAATTTGCTGGCGTAATAGTTTACGCTCAGCAGTTTCCATAGTGGTGATGTTTTTGCCATCGTAAATAATTTCGCCCTTATCTGGCTGAAATAAATCTACC
>JAYWCY010000246.1:0-9420 GCA_043780175.1 Chitinophagales bacterium | reverse complement strand
TATAATTTACCTTTATAGGCCGGTGTTGGGTACACCACTTCTTGTGCTGTTGCAATACCTGCTAGTAATACAAGTGCAGATAGGGAACAAAATATTTTCTTCATAAATAGTTCTTTAGTTGGATGATTAATTGTTACCGTCTCCTTCTTGTTCGTCTATTGTAACTAAGCCATTGTGATGACCATGGTCGCCACAGCTTAAAATTACTTGCCAACTAGGTTCAGGAGCTCTTGTTGGTACGCCTGCTCTTTTTTCACCAGCTAATTTTGAAATTAGACGGTTACGTTCAGTCGCAATTTTCTTCCTTGATTCCAGGTCATTTTCACGAGAGAAGTACACTGTACCATCAACAATAGTATACAAACTCATCGCATAAATGCTTAATGGATTGTCGCTCCACAATACTAAGTCAGCATCTTTACCTACTTTAATGCTACCAACTTTATCTTCTACATGCAATGCTTTTGCAGGATTTAAGGTTACCATTTTTAAAGCATCTTCTTCTGGTACACCACCGTAGAGCACTGTTTTGCCAGCTTCTTGATTTAAACGACGCGCCATTTCTGCATCATCTGAATTAATACAAACGTTTAACCCCATTTTATACATAATAGCTGCATTGTAAGCAATGGCATCTGTAACTTCTACTTTATAATATGTCCAATCAGAAAAAGTAGAAGCACTGGATCCATGCGCTTTCATTTTATCTGCCACTTTGTAACCTTCTAGTATATGTGTAAATGTGTTGAATTTGAACCCATATTTATCGCCCACACGCATTGCTGCGGTAATTTCGCTTTGTACATAAGAGTGACAAGTGATAAACCGCTTTTTGTTCAAAATTTCCACCAAAGCATCCAATTCTAAATCTCTACGCGTTTTAGGATCCATCTTCATGGCTTTTTGATAATCTACTGCACGTGCAAATGCATCGTTCAATACTTCTTCTACACCCATTCTTGTATCAGGAAAACGGTTGTTGTTTTGTGAAGTGGTACGCTTTACGTTTTCTCCTAATGCGAACTTGATGAATGGATCCCACCCTTTAAATTTCAAATCATCGTCATTAGCACCCCAACGCAATTTGATTAACTGCGTTTGACCACCAATTGTATTAGCAGAACCATGTAAAATGTGTGACGATGTAACACCACCACTCAGTTGACGATATATATTAATGTCTTCGGGGTTTAGATTGTCGCCAATCCGTACTTCAGATGTTACAGATTGTGCGCCTTCGTTAATAGAAGCAGCGGCAATATGTGAGTGTTCATCTATAATACCAGCTGTTAAATGTTTTCCAGTACCATCAATTACTTTGGCACCTTCAGCAGATAGGTTTTTGCCTACTTTGGCAATTTTACCATCTTTTACTAATACATCTGTATTTTCTAGTTTACCCTCTTTTTCATTGGTCCAAACTGTCGCATTTTTAATTAGCATAGTTTCTTGCTTAGGTAATTCTTCATTACCATAACCATCAAACGGAAATGTGACTTTACCCAAACGCAAAGCCTGTATTGGGCGCTTTTTGGTGCTATCCACTGCAACGTTCGCTTTCACAAAAGAAGCTGTCCAAGTAACTCGGTTACCAGCAGTGTCTTCACCAGTGCCGCTCCATACATCACCATTAGCAATACCGCTTAAGCGAAACTGTGTAGCAGCACCAAAATTACCTCTACCGCCACCACCAAAACCGCCTGCAGGTGTACTACCAGCATTACCACCACCTCTTCTTGGCGCAACTGGCGAGAAGCTTAGTTTCACAATTTTACCATCATAACTAAACTTAGGCGTTAATGTATCTTTGCCAATAACTGTTGCCGATGCGGCACTTTTAACATCTAACACATAATTAATTGCACCACTTGGCGCATTAATTACTAGGTTGTACGTTGCTTTTACATCGTTCCAGCCATCAGCTTTTACAACGTATTTTTTACCTTGCACATAGTTATCTAAAATTGATGTTTTTTCAGAGAAAATGCTATCTGTCGTAATTAAAAAATTCGCCAACTTGCCCGCTTCTATACTGCCTACTTTATCGTACACACCCAATAAGGTTGCAGGAATTTTGGTAATTGCATCAAAAGCCTTGGTTGATGTTAAACCATACTCAATTGCTTTACGCAAATTGGTTAAGAATAATTTAGGGTCACGTAAGTCCGCCGCAGTTAAACAGAAGTTGATATTTGCCTTTTCTAATGCAGCAGGATTAGTTGCGGCTAATTCCCAATGTTTCATATCGGCTAATGATACAAATCTTGCATCAGTCGGATCTTCCACATCCATTGCTTGCGGATAATTTAACGACAATATATATGTCGCTCTTGTAGCAGCAATTTCTTTAATGCGTTGATACTCGTTACCGCCACCTTTAATAATATATTGCGCACCAAATTCTTTGGCTACTCTATCGGCACGTAAGTCTACCCATTTATCGTCTGCTTCAAAAATTTGTGGTAATGATTGTAAGTCATTGAACGCTTGTAAAGACAAATTCATGCCTTCTTTAGCTGGCTTATTTTTATACCATTGTGCATCTAAGTAAGTTTGCCGCAACAATGCAATGCTGCCCATTACGCTACTTGGATAGCTTTGTGTAGATATACCTTTACTAAATGAATAATGTGCGGATGCTTTTTCTTTAAGTAATGCAAAATTATCCTCACCACTAGCTAATGTTACAACAGCACCGCTACCACGAACAATCCCGTCTTTAACGTGGGTTAATACAGTACCAAAGCCACTTTCACGATAAGTTTTAGCTTTTGCCTCATCTACTGTAAATAATTTAGCGGCATCAATTTCTGGTTTTACAGCTTGGTTCCAGGCATAAGCACCTTTTGTACTAGATGTAATTTGCGCTGGTGCATTAAAGTTAAAACCACCTGCTCCCAACTGACGTTGCGGTGTAGCTACACCATAATCGGTATAGATATCTACGAATGATGGGTAAATGAATTTGTTGTTACAATCTACCACTACTGCATCTTTAGGTATGGCAATAGTAGCACCAACACTTACAATTTTGCCATCACGAATCACCAATGTGGCTTTCTGTAAAGTAGCTGTTGACGACTGAATGATGGTGGCATTAGTGAAAGCGTAACAACCCTCCCTTTTGTCTGCAACACCATTTACTGGAAATGTTTCCTGGGCTTGCAATAAACAAGTAAATAGTAGCCCCGAAAGCAATAGCTTCAATTTTCTCATAATTTTCTCAGTTTGCTTTGTGATGAAGGCTAAAGCTAGGGATTGTGTAGACAAAAAAAAGCCACTCATCATTTTTATTGACGAGTGGCTAGGTGAAACACACAAATTTAAATTTTAACTATTTGAATTGATTGTTATCAACGTCATTAATAAACGAAATTACACCAGGAAAAAAATGCTCCTGATCGTCCCACATAGACAAATGACTACCATTTGGACAGTATAAAAAACGTCCCTTTTGCACCTGTGTACTCATCCATTTCATATGTTCTGGATCCATTGTATCGTATTTAGCTCCAACAGTAAGTGTTGGCACTTTAATTTCTGGCAGCCGCGCTTTAATATCCCAATTAGCTAATCTACCTCCAACCCCAAACTCGCTTGGTCCTTGCATCATGGTGTACACGTCATTGTTGGCATGCTTAAATGCACGATTTACAGCATCAGGCCATTCGGGTAAACGGCATAAGTGTTGGTTGTAAAAATTTGGAAGTAGCAATTCCATATACTTAGGGTTTTTAAAATCACCCCTAGTTTCAATTGCTCTGATAGTATCTAATACTTTTGGATCCATTTGTTTTGCCAAAACATCATTTGCATATTTACCATAATCAGGGCAACTTGCCATCATGTTACAAATGATAAGACCTTTTAAGTGTTGCTGATACTTTAGTGCATATTGCATGGCCAGCATACCGCCCCACGAATTACCCAATAAATAAAAATTATCGATATCTAACTGTAATGCTTTGCGTACTTGTTCTACTTCTTCTACAAAGCGGTCAATTGTCCAAAGGCTACTATCTGTAGGCTGGTCACTATAATACGACCCTAGCTGATCGTATTCAATCATTTCAAAGCCTTCTTTTGGAAAAAAACTCTCACAACTTTCAAGATATTCATGCGTCATTGCGGGGCCGCCATGCAGTAACAACACTTTCACTTTGGGATTATTACCAATGGTTTTAGTCCACACTTTAAACGTGCCAATAGGTGTAACAACTGGTACCATCTTTACACCGGCAGATTGTACGCCAAAGTCTTTAGGGGCGAAATACGCCTTTACCGTTACAGATGTATCCGTAGGTTTTTCCTTACAAGATGTAATGCCAAAGGCAAAAATAATGGTCAATAAGCGCAAGTAATCTTTCATGAAATAGCAGTTTATGTGTTGAAGATAACTCAAAACACCAGAAATAAAAAAGTTTCAAACTACAGCAACAGTGCGCCTAAGCTTGAAACTCTTTTTTAATCCCTATAAATAAGATTAATTTATCTGCCCATGTACACCATTAATATTTGTACATCACTTGGGTTTACACCACTTATTCTACTTGCTTGTCCCAATGTGTGTGGCCTAATTTTCTTGAATTTTTGCAGTGCCTCATTTGACAATGCATTTACCTTATCATAGTTAAATGTATCTGGAATAATCATATTTTCTAACTGCCCCATTTTATTCACCAACTCTTGCTCTTTCTCTATGTAGCGTTCGTATTTTACCTGTATTTCTGCTTGCTCTATTTCCATTTCATTAAACCCTTCTAGTTGTATAGCCAGTGTAGGGATAGCGATCTTCATATCTTTTAGACCCACATTAGGTCTAAGGATAATCTTGTTGGCCCTTTGCTTTTCAGTGATTGGCGATGAATGAATGGTTTCAAAATATGGATTAATATCATCAGCCTCAACATTAAAGTTTTTTAGTACTGATATAATTTGCTTAACGCTATCCTGCTTCTTGAGTACTTTATTTAGTCTTTCCTTTGATGCCAGCCCCAAATGATAACTCATTTCTGTTAAGCGCATATCTGCATTATCTTGACGTAATAGCGTTCTGTATTCAGCTCTACTTGTAAACATCCTATATGGCTCATCTGTGCCTTTACTAATCAAGTCATCTATTAGCACACCAATATACGCCTCACTTCTTTTGAGCACAAACGGCTCCAGATTTTTTGCTTTTTGATGTGCATTAATTCCAGCCATTAACCCTTGGCAGGCTGCTTCTTCATAACCAGTTGTGCCATTTATTTGGCCAGCAAAAAACAGGTTGTCCATTAGCTTGGTTTCCAGTGAATACTTCAGCTGGGTTGGTGGAAAATAATCGTATTCAATAGCGTAACCAGGTCTAAATACGCGACAGTTTTCGAAGCCTGGCACAGTCCGCAAAGCTTTAATTTGCACATCTTCTGGTAAAGACGTAGAGAAACCATTTACATAAATCTCACAGGTGTTCCAGCCTTCTGGTTCTACAAATAATTGATGCCTATCTCTTTCAGCAAATCTGTTAATTTTATCTTCAATACTTGGGCAATATCTTGGTCCCCGACCTTCAATTCTACCTTGGTACATCGGGCTTCTATCAAATCCTGTTTTTAAAATGTCGTGTACCGCTTGGTTGGTGTATGTAACATGACAGCTTCTTTGCTGCTCGGGTTTTATTTTTTCTATGTCCAAATAAGAGAAGCCAACAATAACGTCGTCACCCTTTTGCTCTTCCATTTTAGAATAATCGAGGCTTCTACCGTCAACACGAGGAGGTGTGCCCGTTTTTAAACGATCACTTTCAAAGCCGTAAGCTACCAGTTGTTCTGTAATGCCAGTAGCAGCCTTCTCACCTACACGACCGCCGCCAAACTGTTTTTCACCTATATGAATGATCCCATTTAAAAATGTACCACTAGTAACCACTACCGACTTGGCTTTTATTTCATTACCCATGCCCGTAACTACGCCACAAGCCATGTTGTTTTTAATAATGATAGCGCTAACCATATCCTGATAAAAGTCAACATTTACAGTATGCTCAAGCATTTCTCGCCAAGTAGCAGCAAATTGCATCCTATCGCTTTGTACTCGAGGACTCCACATGGCAGGCCCCTTGCTCACATTTAGCATGCGAAACTGAATCATGCTTTTATCAGACACAACACCACTATAACCACCTAGTGCATCTATCTCTCTTACTATTTGACCCTTCGCAATACCCCCCATTGCGGGATTGCAGCTCATTTGAGCAATAGTTTGCATATTCATAGTAATCATCAACACCTTACTGCCAAGATTAGCAGCAGCAGCAGCAGCTTCACAGCCCGCATGACCAGCGCCAATCACTATAACATCATATTCTGGAAACATCATTTTTTAAATTGAAATACAAAGATAGAACAACCCCGTGACGACAAATGGAACTTGTTTTAGCATTGTTCCACGTGAAACCCCGCACAACACGCGGCTATTGTCAACAAGTCATTGTGGCGCTAGCTTATTGTTCCACGTGAAACAGGTTGATATAAAACTCCTCTTTGTTGCGCATCACCTTGACCTCTTTTGGGGTCTTGTCGCTAAAGCCACAAAGATGTAGCGCCCCATGAAAAAGCACCCTAAGTGTTTCATTTAAAATAGAGTCCCCGTGTAGTTTTGCATTGTCTCTAACCCTATCTAGGCTAATATAAACCTCACCAACAATAGGCTGATGCTTATCCGACAATGGAAAAGTAATTATGTCGGTGTAGTAATCGTGTTGGAAGAAGTCTTTATTAATCTGCAATAGGTAATCATCTGAGCAAAAAACATAATCAAGTTTTTTTAAGGGCTTATTCTCTTTGTCAAAAATATTGGCAATAAAACCCTTTAGATGTGTTTTATTTTTAAGTGTTAGTTGTTTGTCGGCTGAATTGAATGAAACTATTTGCATAAGTAAAATACGAGTTTGATATATCAAATTTCGTAACAAAAAGCTATTGTACAAGTTTACATTTGCAGTACAATAGACAAGATGAAAAGATTAAGTGATTTGGCAGTAGGACAGAAAGCAGTAATTCACTCATTTGAGAAAGATGACATTTTTATAAAACTCATGGAAATGGGTTGTGTGCCAGGCGAGATGGTAAAAGTAATTCAAGTAGCGCCGCTTGGTGATCCAATTTCAATTGCGGTTTCGGGATATAACTTAAGTCTTAGGCTTAACGAGGCAAACAGTATTTTTATCGAAGATGTCGCTTAAAAACTGTAACATGAAAATTGGTTTATATTTTGGCTCGTTCAATCCTATACATATTGGGCACCTAATAATTGCAAACCATGCCGTTGAGGAAACAGATTTAGATCAAGTGTGGCTGGTTGTTAGTCCGCAAAACCCATTAAAACCAGCAGTTGGTTTATTAAACGAATACCAGCGGTTACACTTAGTACAGTTGGCAGTTGAAGACAACGACAAATTAAGAGCATCAGATATAGAGTTTAAGATGCCTAGGCCATCTTACACGATTGATACACTTGTCTATTTACAAGAAAAATATCCTACCCATCATTTCCACATAATAATGGGTAGTGATAGTTATAGCAACATCAGCAAGTGGAAGAATGCCAACATTTTAATAAAGGATTATAACATAATAGTTTATCAAAGGCCTGAGTTTTTAGTAAAAATTAGCAGTGCTACACCAACATCTATAATGATATTAAATGCCCCAATGCTAGATATTTCGGCAACAGAAATCAGAAACAAGATCAAGCGACACAAGAACATTCAATATCTTGTTTCAGAAAAAGTGCGTATTGAGATTGATAAAAACGGCTACTATAAATAAACAGTTTACCAGATAACTTTGTGCAAAGTTTGTAACGCTTGTAATAGTCAATTATAATTTAAGTATCACTATTACGTTATCAGATTGAAGCATCAAACCTATGTAGCAATCACTTATGTCTCAAAATTCTCAGATTTTTCAAACTAATAATCCAACTAGATGGCAACGCGTAAAGTGGGGTGGCAGAATATTAATTGTATTAGCCCTAGTTGCATTTGCTGCAATACTTATAGCCTTGTATACCGCATCCCTCCCAGATGTACCCCTAGAAGGTAGAGCTATAAAAAAAGTACTAACGGAAACAGTACCCGATTATCGTGAAAGCAAAATGGGCAAAGAGTATCGCGGTATGCGAAAATTTATAGAAAATAAGTGGGCAAAAGGCGAAGGCGTTGGCCAAAGAGATCATATTTTAAATCTATCTAACTCGGTATTGTTTAGTGATAGTTTAGGTATTAGAGCTGCATTTTATGTAAACTGGGACCCTCAATCGTTTCTATCGCTAAGAAGAAATATTTCAAAGTTGAATTTAGTTTTACCGGAATGGTTCTTTATTGACCCAAACGCGGATACGCTGATTGCCAACATTGATAAAAAAGGGTTCGATATAATTAAGGCTGCCAAGGTTAAAGTAATGCCCATTCTATCAAACAATTATAACAGCGTATTTAGTGGCAAGGCCTTACACAGAATTTTAAATAATACGGCAAAAAAACAGCGCTTAATATCAGATGTATTAAGATTAATTACTAAATATAAGTTTGCTGGTATTAATGTAGATTTTGAAGAATTAAAAGAAAGCAAGAGTGAAGTGCTGAATAATTTCCAAAGAGAACTATACCAGGCTTTACACGATAAAGGGTTTATGGTTACACAGAACGTGTCACCATTTAACGAGGATTATGATTATAAAGAACTCGCAAAATACAATGATTATATTTTCTTAATGGCTTATGATGAACATTCTGAAAGTACTGGACCAGGCGCGATAAGTGGACAACGGTGGATAGAGGCGGCCGTTGATCATCTAGCGAAAGCTGTTCCACCTAAAAAAATTATTTTAAATCTAGCAGCTTATGGCTATGATTGGAAAAATGGTAAGGTAGAAAATACCCCCCTTACCTATCAACAAGCCTTGGTTACTGCAAGAGAAAGTGACGGTATTGTTGATTTTGATAACGATAGTTATAATTTACATTATCAGTATTACGACGAAAAAGAAATACTACATGACGTACATTTTACGGATGCCGCTACAAACTTTAACACGCTACGATTTGCGACAGAGTATGGCCTTGCTGGAACAGCTGTTTGGCGCTTGGGCGCAGAAGATAATAGGCTATGGGACTTTTACAACTTGCCAATGACCAAACAGACTTTGCAAAAATTTAACTTTAAAGAATTTAACAAAGTGCCTGGTTTAACAGAAGTGGATTTTATGGGGGAAGGGGAAATATTGGATGTCCTATCAACACCCAAGGACGGTAGAATTACATGCGAGATTGATAATGCAGATATGTTAATTTCCGAAGAAATATATGACAGCCTGCCCTCAAGTTATGTTGTAAAAAAATGGGGCTATACAAGCAAACCAAAAATTGTATTAACA
>JAYWCY010000245.1:0-4613 GCA_043780175.1 Chitinophagales bacterium | reverse complement strand
TAGAAGTGATTTTAACACCAACTTGTGGTAACACTTCGTCAAAGAAATCCATTGGTCTGGTCAACAAACTGCCTTTTCCATTGATGGTAATTGGCTCGCTTGATAAAGCAGCAACAGGCGTAAACATTCTAATGCCTAAGCCACTTTCGCCGCAGTTTACACCACTTGCTATTGGTTGAATACCTTTAGAATTTACAACCATTGTATCGTTTACAAATTCGACGGTAGCACCTAGGTCTTGAATCATTTTTATAGCCGCTTGGTCATCGTTGGATGTGCCAGGGTTTTGTATAATCGTATGGCCTATGTTTAGCAAAGCCGCAGCACAAGCTCTTTGCATAGAGCTTTTAGATGCAGGTGCTGTTATAGTACCAGTTAATATTGATGGTTGTATGGTTGCAATCATATGCCCCTAACCCCTAAAGGGGAATTTAAAATTGTTGAATAATAGTCTCTACGTCAGATAATGATAATGGCATAATTACACCTTTACCAATTTTCTCTAACAGAATATAATTAATGGTCGATTTTTCTCTTTTCTTGTCCATCCTCAACACTTCGATGGCTTGGGTTTTGTCAAAATCCATTTGCGTTGGTAAGCCATATTTTGCCAATACTTCTACCACTGCATCGGTTTGTTTAAACTTTAGTAACTGCTTTGAAATAATGCCTGCGTACACCATGCCAATTGCCACAGCTTGCCCGTGATACAATTCGTATTGGTTTTCTAAAGCATGACCTAATGTATGGCCGTAATTCAAAAGTTTTCTATCACCCTGTTCAAACTCATCTTGCTGAACCACTTTGGTTTTTAGCTTGGCATTACGTTCTACCAACTTAGCTAAAAGTTCTTTATTTTTTTGAAACTTGGCTAATGTGTTTTCTTTTAATAGCTTAAACATGGGTGCATCTTTTATACAAGCATGTTTAATAATTTCTGCAAAGCCATTGCTCCAATCTGCGGTAGGTAAAGTTTTAAGCAAGCTAACATCGTATAACAAAAACTTAGGCTGACGTATAATGCCGACCATATTTTTATAAATACCCACATCAATACCATTTTTGCCACCTATACTTGCATCTACCATAGCCAAAAGGGTAGTAGGTACAAAACCGAACGCAATACCACGCATATACACGCTGGCTGCATAACCTGTCATATCGGTAATTACACCGCCACCAATACCTATTAATGTTGATTTTCTATCGGCTTGAAAGGTAATTAATTGATTAATAATAGAATTAATCGTTGCTTGATTCTTATACTTTTCACCGGCTGGTAATACGATTGTTTTAAAGCCTTTGAATTTTGCATGATGCAGGGCATTAATATTTTCATCGGTAATGATGATGGAAGCGGAAGGATCGACTATTTCTTTTAATTGCTTGATAGAAGCATTGAAGTAATAATCAACTGATGCAGTAGTAAATTGAAAGGTTTGCTTTTTCATTTAGAACAATTTCACACAAAGTAGAGTTTCACACAAAGGAACAAAGAAGACAAAGTACGCTAAGGTTTGGAGTTTGCTACTTGCGATTTAACTATTTTTAATTGCGGTTTACTCGTTTTCAGGTAAGTTTTTATGATTTCATCCTGCGGTTTTGCATGTTTGCATGCGGTTTTGCCCAAAAAAGTTATAGTCGTACAACTGTGCGACGCAACGATATTCAATTGAAAAACAGAAAGCTGGTCAACCAAAAAAATAAACTTGCTAGGTCTTTAAGACCTAGCAAGTTTAGATATTATGAATTCATTATCTTATTTTGATGATTGATACTTTCCATATGTACCGCATCGAAATATTTGGTAACAAACTCGTTGCTTAAACCTAGTTTTTCACCTTGCTTGAAGGCTCTTTCTAAGATTTCGTTCCAACGGTTGGTTTGTAAAATGGTGATATTATTGTCTTTTTTATATTGACCAATTTTTTCTGCCACTTTAATACGCGCACTTAAAATTTGCATCAACTCATCATCTAATTGATTGATTTGCTGACGTAATTTTTCTAAATTAGCATGTAATTCTTCAGAATTTACATCTTCAGTACGCCATTTAATGTTGCTAATCATTTCGCCTAAACGTGCTGGCGTAACTTGTTGTTTCGCATCACTCCAAGCAGTATCTGGGTCAATATGACTTTCAATAATTAAACCATCAAAATCTAAGTCTATCGCTTTTTGAGCAACTTCCATCAAATTGTCACGACGGCCACAAATGTGCGATGGATCATTGATCATCATCAATTCTGGGTTACGACGTTTCATTTCAATGGCCAAATGCCACATTGGTGCGTTGCGATATTCTGTATTACCATAGCTACTAAACCCACGGTGAATTAAACCGATTTGTTTGATGCCAGCTTTTGCAACACGCTCAACCGCACCTAACCATAGTTCTAAATCTGGGTTCAATGGGTTTTTAATTAATACCGGCACATCTACACCTCGCAATGCGTCTGCAATTTCTTGCACGCTAAAAGGGTTAACAGTTGTACGAGCACCTAACCATAAAATGTCCACGTCAAAATGTAACGCATCTTCTACTTGTTTTGCTGTTGCAACTTCTACAGCTACTGGTAAACCTGTTGCTTTTTTAGCAGCTTGTAACCAAGGTAAACCTTTGGTACCAATGCCTTCAAAGCTTCCAGGACGCGTACGGGGCTTCCAAATTCCAGCACGTAATACATCTACTTTTCCAGTTGCAGCTAGTTGTGTGGCAGTTGCCATTACTTGCGCTTCTGTTTCAGCGCTACAAGGGCCACTAATAATTAACGGACGTTTGTTCCACGCTGCTTGCGTAACCTCTTTCATTGTTGGCGTTGCAATAGTTGCTTCCATTTTGTTTGGTTTGTTCACGTAAAGACGACTCCTTTTTTTGGTCTAGAACAGTACGTGATGTGATTGTTATACGACTACCAATGGCTTATTTGCTATTAGCATCGTTCATTCTAATTCTTCTGCCTTTATAATTTTTACCATCT
Source organism: Chitinophagales bacterium (assembly GCA_043780175.1). Lineage (GTDB taxonomy): Bacteria > Bacteroidota > Bacteroidia > Chitinophagales > Chitinophagaceae > Parasediminibacterium. The sequence goes on along the minus strand of JAYWCY010000245.1, from coordinate 1,632 downwards.
AAAGAACGAATCATTTGTTGTGCAGCGCCTTGCTCTACCTCAACCCAGCTATTCATATCTTTCATATCAATTTTACCAAGTACTTCTTTTTTCAAATCGCTCATATCTAGTACAAACTGTAAGAAACTTGCTTTGTAAAAGCCATCTTTAGTACCAAGATTTACAAATAAACGCGCATAATTGCCACCGCTACCGCCAGTACTTTCTCTTCTATCGCCACCTCTTTCACCACTATAATCACGGGTTCTTGGTTCTCTTCGTTCTATTGCTCTACCACGGCCTTGATCCATGCCTCTATCATTACCTCTTGGTTGTCTTGCACCATCACGAATGTTTAAGTCTTCAGCGTTTTCATAATATTTTAAGAAACGATCAAACTCAACAGCAGCCATACGTTTTAAGATTTCTTCTTTGCTTACATCTGCAAATTTATCTATCAACATTGGCATGTACGTATCATAGTCACCATGAGAAATGTCAGTTTCTAAAATCTTATCCATTACTCCGTAAAACTGCTTGCGACAAACATCTTTACCGCTAGGAATTTCAACTTTTAGTACTGGAGTTTGAATTAAACGCTCAATAGATTTTAACTTAAATACCTCACGTGCATGAACAATGCTCATACAAATACCCGTATTACCAGCACGACCAGTACGGCCACTTCTATGCGTGTAAACCTCAATATCATCGGGTAACTCGTAGTTAATTACGTGTGTAATGCCTTGTACATCAATACCTCTTGCTGCCACATCGGTAGCAATTAGTAATTGCAAAGTTTTCTCACGAAACTCACCCATTACTTTATCGCGTTGCGCTTGCGTTAAATCGCCATGCAAAGCGTCAATATCGTAACCTTCACGCGTTAATTTTTCAGTAATATTTTGTGCATCAGCTTTAGTTCTCGTAAAAATGATACCATATATGCCAGGATTAAAGTCAATTAAGCGCTTTAAAGTTTCGTAACGGTGCTGGGCTGAAGTAATATAATATTGGTGATCAATACTTTTATTACCACTGTTTACTTTACCCACAGTTACTTCAAAAGGCTCTTTCATGTACTTTTTACTCACCTTTCTAATTTCTGGTGGCATAGTTGCACTAAACAACCAAGTACTTTCGCGTTGAGGCGTGTTTTGTAAGATGAATTCAATATCATCTTTAAAACCCATGTTCAACATTTCATCTGCCTCATCTAACACCACATATTTGATTTGCTCAAGGTTAATTGCCTTACGTTCAATTAAATCTATTAAACGACCAGGTGTTGCAACAATAATTTGAACACCACGTTTTAGGTCACGAATTTGTAGGCCAATGCTAGCACCACCGTACACTGCTACCACAGAAATTCCTCTCATGTGCTTCTTAAACCCTTCCATTTCTTTAACTATCTGCATACAAAGTTCTCTTGTAGGGCAAACAATTAACGCTTGAGGGAAACGTTGTTCTGCATCAATAATATGCAATAACGGCAAGCCAAATGCTGCTGTTTTTCCGGTACCGGTTTGTGCTAAACCAATAAAGTCTTTAGTGCCTGAAAGCAATACTGGTATTGCTTTTTCTTGGATTTCGGTTGGGTTCACGTACCCCAACTCTGTTGTCGCCAGCACTATCTTGGCGTCCAAACCC
>JAYWCY010000244.1:0-7047 GCA_043780175.1 Chitinophagales bacterium | reverse complement strand
AGCAGGTCTGACGGAAGTGGCTTAGTGGGTGGTGTAGTATAATTTGTAAACAGTATTGCAAGGGATTGTTGTGGTAGAAAAGGCTTTATTTATTTTTTTATGTAGGGAATGCTAAGTGGCTAAGAACGGCGAACGATATTACGCACTTACCGCACCACACCTGTAGATCCCTTGCCAGTAGGCACCAATTCAAATACAAACTGTGGTTTAATATCTGGTTCTGTGCGGTGCGATACGTATAAAATGGCGGTACTACTTTCGGCGGCTATTTTATTAATTAGGCTGCTGAGTAAGCTTATATTATGGTCGTCTAAACCTTCGGTTGGTTCGTCTAAAATCAGTAATGGTGGGTGTTTCACCATGGCTCTTACTATTAAAGCCATGCGTTGTTGCCCCATCGATAGGTTACAAAATGGTGTATTTTTTAAGTGTGTCATACCAATTAATACTAGCCAATCATTTGCCAATTTTAATTGCCCATCGCTAGGTAAGTGGTACAACCCTATCGAATCGAGAAAGCCACCGATAATCATTTGCGAAAGCGTATGTCTTGTGCTAAACAAATCTGTCATAGCAGGGGTTAGATAGCCTATTTTATCTTTGATGTCCCACACTGTTTCGCCACTGCCTTTGCGCTTGCCAAATAAGTATAAATCTTGCCCATAAGCTTTGGGGTTATCACCATTAATCATCGTCAACATCGTCGTTTTTCCAGAACCATTTGGGCCAATCAGTTGCCAAAATTCACCTACTTTAATGGTCCAGTTGATATTATTGATAATGGTTCTGTCTTCATATGTTACGGTTACATTTCTAAAATCTACCAATATATCTGTTTCAATTTGGTAGTGCTTTATTGGTGGTGGTATGTTGCCTGTAAAATGCCATGAATCGCTTATTGTTTTATCGTCTAGTGAGTAGGTGTTAGTAATAAATGGTAGCTTATCTAGCTTACGAGTAGCCAATTGAATAATAGATAAGTGGTGTGCATTTGCAGACAGCGCTTCACGTAACGAGTGCTGCGAAGCCATATCTAAATTATCAAATGGATTATCTAGAATAATGAAATCGGGTTGTTGTGACAATAAGTAAATCAACAAGGCTTTTTTGCGCTCACCGCTTGACATAGATTTTAGGGTACGGCTTGTATTTGTCAGCACATCGGAATAGTCGTGGCGGTCTTCGTCTGCAATAAATGCGTTTAAAATAATGCTAGAAAAAAGTAGCCCTTTTTGTGTATTGAAAGCAGTAAAAGGTTCGGTAGCACGGCCTTGTAATAGTTGCTCTATCAGCGTTTGGTAATTGGTGGTGTTGCTTAAAAATATTGCCCAATGATTATTTGGTGTCTGAACCATGATTTAGTAGGATTAAAATGATTGGTTAGATTTTTTACCCATAATTCTCAGCTAATTGTAGCTTCTTTATTCTTGCTACAATAGCACCTTTGGTACGCTTAAAATGCTTAATCATATCACTCATGTCTTTGCCTTTGCAAAACAGTTTGGTTAACTCTTCATCTAATTCTGCTGTCCAAGGTTGATAAGCACCGTTGTATTTTTCTCGTACCAATTCAACCGAATAAGTTTTGCCTTTGGTGGTAGCAATATAAGGTGCTTTTTGCTTGTCTTGCGCTTTGGCTTTTTGCTTATCTTCTGCCGAAATTTTCGGTATCACGTGTATTTGCGCCGCACGCGGAAAATCAAGCGGCATCAACTCTTCAGGAATGTGTAATGCATGTTTGGTGCGTGTAACGGCAACATACAACAGGTTTATTTCTTCGTTCAGTTTGGTTTTATTAAGTGCTTCTTTTTTGGTATCACCTAACGCTCTTTCTAGTTTTTCTTCGGTAATAAAATCATTTGCTAAGTGAATCACATCGTATTCCATGCCTTTACAACGATGCACTGTTGAGAAAATAATATCGGGCTTTTCTTTCTCATCATTTGCCACGTGTTTGTCTTTGATGGCCTTAATAATGTTGGGAATATCATTGCCATATTCTTTCACTATTTCTACCATCATGCCTAGCTGCAGATCTTCTGTTTTTTCAATGTATTCTTTCAATTCGTCCATGTCTTTCATGGCTTTAATAAGGTTGTCTCTTATCAAATCACGTTTGCCATTATACAGATTGAGCACATCGTATAGCGAAGCGCCTTCATCTGCATAGGTATAAGAATTAATATTGCCTTCGAAATAAATATGTTTGATTTGTTTTTTCTCAGTTACATACTCTATTGCCTTTAGTAATAAACCCAAATTGGTTCTAGCAATTACGGCTACAGATGTTTGTGTTTTGCTTTTGCCTTTACCGTTAATTGTAACAGGTTTGTGAGAGACCAATTGCTCTTTCCATTGCAATATATCTACTGCCAGGTCTGCAATTGGCTGCGCAAAACGAAAACTGGTAGATAAATGATACGTGGTAAAATCAGCTTTTTCAAGCGAGTTTACAGCATAGCGCCAGCCATATATTTGTTGATGTGTATCACCAACAATTACTTTGGTTGCGTTTTGTTGCAGAAATATCTCCAACATCGCTGGCGAAGCATCCTGACCTTCATCAAATAAAATATAGTCGTAGCCAAGTTGGGGATTAGCTAGTTGAAATTTTTTCAGGTAAAAATCATGGGTAATGTCAATTTCGGCTTTATCCATTTTACCCAACACAATTCTTGCTTGCTTTTGGATATATTGATAATTGGCAGTTACAAATGCTCGTGCAACTGGGTCGGAAACAATATCTAGATAATTAAGTTCTTGTACTTTTTGTTTATCACTATTGCAGAAGTATGCAATAAATTTATTGATATGATTGGCAATAATGTATTCAGCATGTTTTTCGCTAGTTGCTTGCAAACTAAGTAGTTCGGCAATCTCATTGGTTTTGTAACCTTGTGAACGTACTTTATAGTTGCTGCGGTATACAATATTCTTAAAAGCCAAAGAATGCGCCGTTTCAACGGTTACATTGGTGAGTCCCTTTTCTGTAAACTTTTTTTTGGCTTCAAGCTTTACCGATTTATTAAAAGCCAAGTATAAAATACGACTGTTTTGCGGTTTGGCTTTGGCATAGGCAATCACTGTAGTGGTTTTTCCAGAACCTGCTACTGCGTTTATTTTAATATTACCAGTTGATTTAATAATTGCCGCTTGCTCCTCAGTAAATTGCATAAATTTTTTAAATAAAAGTCGATATAATAGTATGGCAAAATCGCCATTTGTTAGCGATACGTGATATTAATAAAATCACCTTTGTTAGCATTGGCAACATTGGTTTTAATAGTAATTGTTTCGCCAAAAACAAGTACATCAATTTCTTGATAACTACCAAAAAAGTGTGTACTAATTACTTCGCCTTTAAAAGATGGGTTGTTGTCATTATTAGTAATGATGAAATTTTCTGGACGTAAAAATGGATTCGCCACAATGGTATTATTGCCAAGCATCGCTTCTAAAGAAGCCGCTAATTTGTCGCTGATAGTATTGAATTTACCAAACAAGCCAGCCGTGTAAGCATCGGTAGGCTGCGAGTAAATAGTAAAAGGGGCATCATGCTGGATGATTTTGCCATTTTGCATGACAATGATATCATCGGCCCAAGACAAAGTATCTAATGGGTCGTGTGAAATCATCATGAACGATACATTTAAATGCTCACCAATATCTTTAATTACCGCTTTTAATATGTTCTTGTGAATCATATCAAGATTAGAAAATGGTTCATCTAGCAATAATAATCTTGGTGCAGATACAATTAATCTTGCCAATGCTACACGTTGTTTTTCGCCACCCGATAATTCATCGGTACGCCTTTTTAGTAAGTGGTCGATGCGGCACATTTTGTACAAAGCCTTAGCTTTTTCATCTTTTTCTGCATCAGCATCCCATAATGGATTGGCATAAATTAGGACTTGTTCAACCGTTAAAAAATTGGGCAGCTCAAATTGTTGCGATAAATAGGCAATACCCGCATGACCAGGCACTAATGCTTCAGCAGGACCTTTTACACGTTTGCCTTCAAAATAAACAGTTCCGCTATCTGGTTGCGACAAACCAGCAATGATTTTTAGTAGGGTAGATTTACCAGAACCAGTTTCGCCAGCAATGGCTATTTTTTGACCGACATATTGTGTGAAATTGGCTTTTTCAAGCTCAAAACCGTTCTCGTCTTTTTTAGAAATATCTATAACACTTAACAAACTCATATATATATGTAACAATTTTATGAACCGACCACCATAATCGGCTTTAGCACAATTGATAATGCAATATTGCCAAAATATAATTTGATTAAAGCTTTTGTTTTATAGAATACTAATAAAAATTGGATAGTATTTTATATAAAAGTAAATTAAATCATCACATGTATAACATAACTATTGGAAATAATAAAATAAATGCATAAGTTTAGTTGACTGAATACTGACAATTTGTTCACTTAATGTTAAGGATAACAAAAAATAACTGACATAGTAAAATTATTTTGCATAAAAGTTTGGTTGAAAGCCAAATTTTTTGTACATTTGTATTTAATAAAAATAACTAATTAAATAAATAAATTATCTAATTAGATTTATGTAAAAAAAAATATAGATGAAGCCAAAAGAAGTGGTTGAGATTATTGAGCCAAAAAAAATAATCGTTGGTAATAAGAAAGCACCAATAACTATAATGGAATTTGTGGATTACGAAAGTGATGAGTGTGCAAAAGTGAATGAAGTAGTTGCAGCCTTGCTAGAAACATATCCTGATAAAGTTAATTTAAATATCCGACATTTTCCTTTGTTGAAAATTCACCAAAAAGCACACAAAGCTGCTGAAGCGGCTATAGCTATTGGACAAGAAAGTGGCGAATTACTTTGGGAGATGCATAAAGAAATGTTTAGAAATAGAAAAAACTTAGGCATTATTAGCTTAAAATCTTATGCAAAAGAAATTGGTACTGGTAATAAGAAATTTCTAGATGAAATTATTAATGGTATGTATGGTTGGAACGTTCAAGATGACCTTAACGAGGGGATTAGAATGGGTGTAACCAATGTGCCAACTTTCTTTATAAATGGGGTTTTGTTTGATAAAGAACCAACTTTAAAAAACCTAAGTGCACACATTGCTGGCTTATCTGATAAAGGTGGCGACAAAAAGAAAGTGGAAGTTAAGAAAGCAAAAGTAGCTGCAGCAGTTAGTGAATAACGATATTGATTAATTTTATAAAGCTGATACATTGAAGCCTTTGGGTATAGATGTTATCAGCTTTTTTGTGTAATTACTCGAAGGATTATTGTACACTTGCTCTGCATTCCCTATTTCCTCAATTTTTCCTCCATGCATCACCATAATCCGATCGCTGATATACCGTACCACCGATAAATCATGCGAAATGAAAATGGCTGTAAAGCCAAATTCTTTTTTTAAATCGTTTAGTAAATTTAATACTTGCGCTTGCACACTCACGTCCAAGGCACTTACACTTTCATCGCATACAATAAAACTAGGTTGTAATGCCAATGCTCTACCTATTACAATACGTTGCCGCTGACCACCACTAAATTCATGCGGATATCTATGATAATGGTCAGCACTTAGGCTTACTTTTTCAAGTAATTCAATTACTTTTTCTCTTCTAGCTTTTGCAGATTTGATAATGCCATGCACTAGTAAAGGTTCTGCAATGGCATCGCCAATAGTCATCCGTGGGTTAAGCGATGAATATGGATCCTGGAAAATAATCTGCATATCCTTTCTGAGCGATAGTAGTTTGTGGTTTGGCATTTGAAGGAGGTCTTGATCTTTATAACGAATCGTGCCACTTGTTGCATTTATTAAACGTAAGATAGTTCTGCCTAAAGTGCTTTTACCACAACCACTTTCGCCTACTAAACCCAACATTTCGCCATTGTATACATCAAAACTCACATCATCTACCGCTTTGGTATAATCTAGTACTTTACCTAAGAATGTTTTTTTTGCAGGGAAATAAACTTTGAGGTTTTTAACGCTAAGTAAGGTTGCTGGCTCTTGGTCAACTGTCAACGGTCGACTGTCGACGGTCGACGACCGTTCTAAACTTGAAACTTGTTTAATTTCAGCTATAAAATCACTCACTATAGGCAAGCGTTCGCCTTTTTTATGCAGTATCGGTCTACAAGCTAATAATGCTTTTGTGTAAGGATGCTGTGGATCGGTAAAAATATTGGCTACTGTATTTTCTTCTACAATATTACCCTTGTATAATACCACCACTTTGTCGGCAATTTCTGCCACCACACCAAGGTCGTGCGTGATGAAAATAATGCCCATTTGTGTTTGTTGCTGTAGTTGTTTCAGTAATTGCAATACATTTTTTTGAACAGTTACATCTAGTGCTGTGGTTGGTTCATCGCAAATTAATAAATCAGGCTCACAACTCATCGCCATTGCAATCATTACGCGTTGCTTTTGTCCACCACTAATCTGGTGCGGGTAACGGTTAAACAGGGCATCAGGATTAGGTAATTGCACTTGGTTAAATAGTGCGATGGTTTTGCTTTTTGCATCTTTTTTGCTAATGTTTTGATGTAATAAAATTGCTTCCATCACTTGGTTACCACAGGTAATTACTGGATTTAGAGAAGTCATTGGTTCTTGAAAAATCATCGCCACTTTATTACCTCTTATTTTTGTAAGTTCATCTGTTGGCAATTGTAAAACATCAATCGTTTCGCTATGAGTGGTTAATAAAATTTCACCACTATTGTATTTAATTGGTGGGGATGGAATTAACTGTAAAATGGATAAAGCTGTTACCGATTTACCAGAACCACTTTCTCCTACTATGGCTACTATTTCGCCTTTGTTTACGATAATATTAATATTATTTAAAGCCTTACTGCTGCTGCCATTGGCTTCAAAACTGATGGATAGATTTTTTATTTCTAAGAGTGGCTGGTTCATACTTCAAGCATCAATATACATTAGTTGCGCAAAAGATTATTTTTTTCAAAGCCTTATTTCAAAATAGTTACTTTTGATACGCAAGGAAATGGTGTCTTCCTACTCAACCGT
>JAYWCY010000243.1:0-2515 GCA_043780175.1 Chitinophagales bacterium | reverse complement strand
AATTTTAAAAACGCAATACATTACTACATGCAGTGGTTCAGCATTTATATTGCCAACTACTTTAATGCCATCGCGTACTACCTATACGTGGTCTAGCCCATTGGTTATTCCATCAGGTAGTATTGTAGGGTATAAAACTTTTTTAAGTAATCAACCTTTAGTAAGCGATGCCCTAATTAATCAAGGTATTAATGAAGCAACAGCTAATTATATTATACAACCTGTAGGTGCTTTATGTGCTATATCGCCTTTTAATTTGGTAATTACCGTTAAGCCAACGCCATCTATTAGCACACAAATAGTAAGTGTATGTAGTGGTAGTAATTTATCTTATATACCTAATAATATACCAGCAGGAACAACCTTTACATGGCAGTTACCTGTTATAGTACCTTTTGGGGTAATAAAAGGGTTTTCGGAAGTTGCTATAGGTCAATCAGCCATCAATCAGCAACTTATTAATATTAGCACTGCCACTGCTACTGCTAGTTATACTATTGTTCCGGTAAGTAACGGTTGTATTGGAAATAGTTTTTCATTACAAGTAAATGTTAACTCAATTCCAACAACTACTATCAATTGTCTTGCAGCACTATGTAGTAATGTTAATGATACTATCTCGTTAAATTTTACGGGTTCAGGCCCATGGACTTTTAGTTACGCCGATTCAAAAAATAGTTTTCCGATAACAGTAAATGGCAATAGTTTAGCCTCTACCAATGTAATTACTACCTTACCTCAAAATGCAAACACTTATACCTTTAATTTATTACATATAAGGGATGCTTTTTGTAGTAATGATACGAGCACTGCCAGCTTTACACAACAATTATATGCATTGCCTTTTGACTCTGTTATTGCACCTAGTGGCACACAACTTTGCGTAGGAAAAACATTGCCATTAACTATCAATACATCTCGCAATGGCTATCAATGGTATTTAAATGACACACTGATTACTGGCGCTGTGGGTATTAGCCATAACGCATCGCTGGCGGGGTATTATGCTGCTTTGGTAACAAATAGCAATGGATGTAGCAACAAAACCATGAATAAGATAAAGATGGTTCAGCTGTTTAATAACCCAACTATAGGTTTTAGTTGTAGCAGTTCTTGCAATGGAACGCCAATTACTTTTAAAAATCTTACAGATACTTCTACAACAGGTTCTTTAAATTGGCGTTGGGTATTTAGTAATTCAGATTCTACAACTGGCTTCAATACGTCTTATCAATATCAATCTTTTGGAGAGAAAAAAGTAAGAGTAAGTGCAACCTCCACTTATTGCAACTATACTATTTTTAAAGACTCATTGCTATTAATTCGACAACCTGACGCTGGTATTCTGCTGCCTTCAGTTTCAACCTATAAAAACACGACTGTGGGATTACAGTCACGCATCATTACCGGTAGTAAATATTCCTACACTTGGGTGCCATCCTTGGGCTTAGATAACCCAAACATTAGCAATCCTAATTTCAATTATGATCTCAATCTCACGTATTACGTGCATTTGATCTCGGAATATGGCTGTGAAACGGTTGATACGTTGCACACTTATGTTTTTGAGAATGGGCTCATCAATATTTTTGTACCAAAATCTTTTTCACCTAATGGTGATGGTAATAATGACCAATTGTATGTGTATTTAGCTGGTATTACAGAGTTTCATTTCTTTAAAGTATTTAATAAATTTGGGCAGTTAATGTTTGAGACAAAAAATCCTGATAACCCGTGGGATGGAAGAACAAATAATACAATACAACCATTAGGTGCTTATGTGTGGGTAGCCGAAGCGATAGATACTAATGGAAAAATAATTACTCAAACAGGTAGTGTTATACTGCTGCGATAACCATAACAATATGAGCCAAGTGAGACATACCTATTTTTTATTTATTGGATTACTTTTAAGTTGTAACAAATTATTTTCACAAGATCCAAACTATTCACAATTTTTCACGTCACCATTAACAATAAGTCCTGCCTTAGCAGGAAATGGTGATGATCAATGGCGTATTACGTCTACATTAAGAAATCAATCGATAGGCATTGGGGCAAATTACAATACAAGAACCATTGCTGCTGATGGTAAAATTTATAACAACCCTCAAACCCTTACCTATATTGGATTAGGCGGTTTGTTAATGATGGAAGATGCAGCAGATGGAGCATATAAAAGTAATTATATGTCTATTAACGGTGCCCTTCACATTGCATTAGATCAGTCAGATTGGATTCATGGCCTCACTGTTGGGCTGGGGTTAATTTATAATAAAACAACTATTAATGTTAATGACCTATCTACTGGCCAACAATTATATAGCATGGGGTTTAATCGATCACTTCCCACAGCCGACCCCGCAGTAAAAAATATACCAGGTGCTGTATCAATGTGTGCTGGGATAGTTTATAATTTTACCACAGATGATATGCTAGTAGATGTGGGTGTTGCGGGTTATAGATTTTACAATACGAAACAAAGCGTATTTGAAGATGCCTCTCAGTTTACATC
>JAYWCY010000242.1:0-4221 GCA_043780175.1 Chitinophagales bacterium | reverse complement strand
AGCAAGAGTAAGAAGATTAAAACAAAAACGCCCACAAAAACTACTAAACATACATCACCTACTTTGTTAGTGAAAGGGTCATTAGAAATTACACGTAGTGGCATTGGTTATGTGTTAATTGAAGATAAAAGTGGTGACGTTTTAGTGCGTCCAGGTGATTTTAATACCGCCTTAAATGGTGATATTGTTTTGGTAAAAATCATTAAAGAAAACCCAGTAACTAAGAAGAAAGAAGGGAAAATTACTGAGGTAGTTACACGCAAACAAAACGAATTTATTGGTCATATTCAACTATCAGCCAGTTATGCTTTTTTTGTGCCAGACACAGATAAACCTATGCCAGATTTATTTATTCCGTTGAATAAATTAAACGGAGCCAAAAATAAAGACAAGGTTGTTGCAAGGTTAACAGAATGGGGCAAAGGCGATAAAAAACCGATTGGTGAAGTTATAAGCTTAATGGAAGCAGGTGACGAGAACGATGGTGCGATGAAAGAGTTATTGGCAGAAGCTGGTTTCCCATTGTCTTTTACACAGGAAGTAATCGACGAAGCCATGAAGCTAACTGATGAGATTAGTAGCCTAGAAGTGAGTAAGCGTAAAGATTGTAGAGAGATTTTAACCTTTACTATTGATCCAGTAGATGCCAAAGATTTTGATGATGCATTGTCTATTCGCAAACTAAAAAATGGCAATTACGAAATAGGTATTCATATTGCAGATGTGAGCCACTTTGTGCAGCCAGAAACTGCTTTAGACGAAGAAGCTTATAAGCGAGCTACCTCTGTGTACTTGCCAGATAGAGTAAACCCAATGTTGCCCGAACGTATTTCAAATGAGTTATGTTCTTTACGCCCTCACGAAGATAAATTTACGTTCTCTGCTATTTTTCAATTAACGCCAGAAGGTGCTGTAAAACAATATTGGTTGGGTAAAACCTTTATACATTCTAATCATCGGTTTACGTACGAGGATGTTCAGGAAATCATTGAAACCAAAGAAGGCCCTTTTAAAGAAGAAGTTTTATTGCTACACAGCATGGCGCAAAACATTCGTAAAGAGCGTTTTAAAGTGGGTGCTATTAATTTTTCATCTCAAGAAGTACGCTTTCAACTAGATGATAAAGGTAAGCCGATTGCAATAGTGGTTAAAGAAAGTAAAGAGTCGCACCAATTGATTGAAGAGTTTATGTTATTGGCCAATAAAACCGTTGCCGAAAATGTATTTAAAACAGAAGTAAACGGTAAGCCGATACCATTTCCATATCGTGTACACGACCAGCCAGATACAAAAAAACTGCAACCATTTATTGAATTCGCAAGGCGATATGGTCATCAATTTAACACATCCACACCCGAAAAAATTGCCGAAAGTTTTAATCAAATGCTAGCTGATGTACAAGGTAAACCAGAGCAACATGTGTTAGAACAACTAGGTATTAGAACCATGGCCAAGGCTGCTTACACCACCAAAAATATTGGTCATTATGGTTTAGCGTTCGAGCATTACTGTCATTTTACATCACCTATTCGTAGATATCCAGATGTGTTGGTGCATCGAGTGTTGCAAAGTATTTTAGAAGGCAAGCCCATTATTGATAAAAAAATGGAGGAAAAATGCAAGCATACTAGCGAACGTGAACGTAGTGCGATGGAATGTGAACGTGCCGGCAATAAGTACAAGCAGGTTGAATTTATGCGTGACCATGTAGGCGAAGAATTTGAAGGTGTTATCAGTGGTGTTGCTGCGTTTGGCTTTTTCGTAGAAACTATATTGCATAAGTGCGAAGGCATGGTAAGCACCATCAGCCTTAGCGAAGTTGATGATTTTAGATTGGTAGAGGGCGATTATAGTTTGGCAGGGTTACGTAGCGGTCGCAAGTTTAAAATGGGCGATAAAGTCTGGATAAAAGTTATTTCAGCTAACCTTGACAAACGTCAACTAGATTATATGTGGATAAACAAACCAGAAGGTGGTATTGCCGAACCAGTTGCTGTTGGTGCAACAAGACCCATTAAAAAAGCGACAAGACCCATTGTAAAAATAGAGAGAGAGTAGACTTTTGTAAGCAGCTTTAGTGCTTCTTTTGCATGATTTTTGCTAAAAAACGCTTATGTGGGTGGATATTAATGGATCAAAATTTGGTTTATCCACTTACGTATAAAAATCTAGTGTTTAAATTACTTATATTTTTAAAATAGGTTATTATCATTTTATTTTTCAATTATTCGAGCGATCATTTTCTTGAATCAAACAATTATCAATCAAAGCATCATTTCATATATAATTAATGTCTTTATTCCAGTAGATTTAATAAATTCTTTTATTTTACAATCTAGTATCATCAAAAAAAGAGTTCATGAAAAAAGTTTTAGCGATTGCCCCCTTTTTTATTGTTTGTTCCTACGTATCAGCACAAGATATAAATACCATTATTAATGCAAAAGAGGTAGCGCGAATAGAAAAAATATTATCAGCCGATGATATGCAAGGTCGTAGAACTTTTACACCAGCTGCCGATAAAGCTGCTGCCTTTATTGCAGATGAATTCAAGAAAACAGGGCTTTTAACCTTAAATAATTCAGGTACTTATTTGCAAAATTTTGCAATGGTAAAAGCAAAGTTTATCAGTGCTAACTGCACATTTGATGGTGCTGTGGCAGAAACCAAAAATGTAATTGTTGTTACTTCAAAACCAGAAATAGCTATTACGGAAAAATCAGGCTACCCAAAAGTACAAATTCCTGCTAGTGCCAATCTTTTTAGCGAAGCTAGAAAGTATATTCAGTCTGGTAAAAATTATGTGGTAATTGTGGATACTGCTTTTACCAAGAATTTTTCTCGTTTAACAGGGCTTAAAAACGTGATATTTAAGTCAGAAAGTAGTGTTGTATTTGTGTTGTCAGCTACTAACCCTGCAACTTTTTCTATCGAGGCTAAACATGACATTACTGAGCAAAAATTAGCAAATGTAGTAGGTGTGTTGCCAGGTAAAAGTAAAATAACTGAGTATGTTATTTTTTCTGGTCACTACGATCATCTTGGTATAAGTACCCCTCGTGATGGTGGAAAAGATTCTATATATAATGGTGCTAATGATGATGCGGCTGGTATAACTGCTGTTATTTCGTTGGCTAAATATTACAAAGCTTTACATAACAACGAAAGAACCTTGGTATTTGCAGCTTTCACCGCAGAAGAAGTGGGTGGTTTTGGCGCGCAATATTTTTCAAAACAATTTAATCCTGAGCAGGTAATGGCGATGTTTAATATTGAAATGATTGGTACTGAAAGCAAATGGGGCACTAATTCTGCGTACATTACTGGCTACGAGAAAACAGATATGGGTAAGATGCTGCAATCTAATTTACAAGGTTCTGCTTTTACATTTTATCCAGATCCATATACTAAAGAAAACTTATTTTATCGTTCAGATAATGCAACACTTGCAAGATTAGGCGTTCCAGCGCATACCATTTCTACATCCAAAATGGATAATGAGCCCAACTACCATAAAGTAAGTGACGAAATTGGTACATTAGATATGAATAATATGGCAGAAATTATTAAAGCCATTGCAACTAGTGCAAAAGGTATTGTAGCTGGTAAAGAAACACCAACAAGGGTTGATATAAAAAATTTAAATTAAATCTGATAACGAAAATTTTTCGTAATTAGATTAGATTTTGCTTAAAAAAGTAATTTTTATTGTTAATGATTATATATATATTCAATTAATTAATACATTTGCAATCTTAACGCATTATGCAAAATGTACCGCAAAATATACCAAATCGTTCAGCTGCCTTAGTTACTACTTTAAAGGGTAATCTATATCCTCATATACCTAAAAATAAAGCTAAGAAACAGTCTTGTTTGTTAGTAAATCCAGATGTAGTTGCAAAAGAGTTGATTAAAAAAAACATTTTTAATCAAAAGTTTAGTTATAATATTTGGTCAGGACCAATGGATAATAAGCTCATTAAGTACCTAAAAAAAAACACTTATAACTATATCGTAATTGATAAATGGATTAGCGACGCAGCCATAACGCATTTTTTAGATTTAATACGTTTTCATGACGTTAACAACGGTAAAATAATTAATATTATCTCATTCTATGAGAATATTACGTATTGTAGCCCTATGATGTATATGAATGATTATTCCGAGAATAATCCAGATGATTTAGTCGTAAAACCAAACCAAAGCTTTTTAAAT
>JAYWCY010000241.1:0-5177 GCA_043780175.1 Chitinophagales bacterium | reverse complement strand
TATACGTTTTTTAAAAAACGTATAGATTTAAAATATGCAGTAATGATTATTGTCTCCTGCCGCTTTGGCTTGCACCAGTAGCATCTGCTTTTACACCACTTTGTGGAATTTCTCTGTTCATTTCATCAATATCTACTGGTCTTTCTGTTTTGTCGCCCATTAAATAGTCAGTAAAATAGTCTGCCATGCGCCAGTAGAAATATTCGGTCATATCGGTATAAGCGTGTCGCTGACCAGGTAGCATCACCAAATCAAAACGTTTGTTGGCTTTAATTAAAGCATTCATTAATCTGATGGTATTTGCAGGATGCACATTGTTATCAATATCGCCAGTGCTAAGCATTAAATGACCTTTTAGATTTTTAGCCAATGTTTGGTTCTTATCAATGCTGTATTGAAAAGAGGTATCGTTTTTATCACTCACAATTTCTTTTACACCATTGTGTTTTTCGCTCCACCAACGGTTGTATACCGAATTATCATGGTTGCCAGAAGATGACACCGCTACTTTAAAAAAGTCAGGATATACCAGCATGGCAGCAGTACTCATAAAACCACCACCGCTGTGCCCATGAATACCTACACGATTAATATCCATAAAAGAATAGCGGTCTGCTAATTGTTCTGCACAAGCTTTCTTATCGGCTAAGCCATAATCACGCAAGTTGCCATAACCATAGTTGTGATACCATTTACTACGTGATGGATTGCCGCCTCTATTACCCATTGTAATTACTACAAAACCTAGTTGTGCTAAACGTTCAGTTCTATCCATACCACGGCTAAAAGACTTATTTACAGCTTCTGTTTGTGGGCCAGGATACACATACTCAATAACAGGATATTTTTTTGTGCTATCAAAGTCAAATGGCTTATACATCACCCCAAAAATATCTGTAATGCCATCATCGGCTTTTACTTTAAAAGGTTGCGGGAATTTATAACCTGCCGCAAATAGTGAGCTAAGATCAGCCGTTTCTAAATCCATAATTTTTTTGCCATCAGCAGCATATAACGTAGATTTAGGTACTGTGTTTACACGTGAATTGGTATTGACAAAATACTTCTGATTGTCATTCATGTTCATCGTATTGTCATACTCGCCTGGGTTTAATAGCTTCACGCCTGTGCCATCAAAGTTGATGCTATACAAGTGTAGATAGTAGGGATCTTCATTGGCTTCTTTGCCATTGGCAGAAAAATACAAGACACGCTTTTTCTCATCAATACCTACAATATCTTCGCAATGGTAAGCACCACTTGTAATTTGATTCTTCAATTTACCAGCTTCATCATACAAGTAAAAATGACCCCAACCATCGGCTTCACTCCATTGTATCAATTCTTTACCTCCATTTACCAAGCCTACTCTTTTGATTTCTACATAGGTATTTAAACGCTCGGGAATAATGGCTTTTACTGTTTTGTTGGCCACATTTACTTCGCATACATCTATGCGTTTAAGGTCGCGACTAGTTCTGGTAAAGTAGAACTTTTCAGCTGTGCCCAACCATGTATTTACGCGATAATCATCATCTCTTGCTGTAGCCAAACTTGGCGCAGACCATACAGCAACATCTTGATCTTTAAATAAATCAGCGTTTAGTTCAGAGTGCGTTTTGTCGGTTGTATTAAATAGTAGCAAGTCATCTGTAGGGCTGTCTTTTTCGCCAGGCATCCAATATTTGTAAGTTTCTAAAGTAGGTCTTGGGTCTGCAATACTATTAATTACCCAAAGATCTTTTACTTTTCTATTATCAACTTTTACCAGTGTAAAATATTTACTGTCCGGACTCCAGGTAATTTGTGCAGGCTTGCGTTTATTTTTATTTTTTTCTTTATCTACATTTGTTTCACCGCCACCACCGTAGCTACTCTCGCTGTGATAACTGTAATTTTCTATACCGTCGGTTGTTAGTTTCGTTTCTACAATGGTACTGTCATCTTCGTTTTTTAAAGCCTTCGCATAGTTGGCTTTATCCATCATATATAAGTTATAATTTTTGCCAAATACAATTAAGTTGCTATCTGGTGAAATGCTTGCCCATTGTGGTTTTCGCTTTGGCTTTTTAAAATCAGATAGTTCTGTTAATGCACCTGTGGTAAGGTTGTATTCAAAATAAAATACTTTCTTTTCTTTAATGGGTACAGGTGGCGGCGTCCCTTTTTCACGCTTAGTAACCGTATCTTTTTTCTCGATATCAATACTGCTTTTTACTTCAAATTGAATGGTATTTTCATCTTTTGTAAAACGCATACTATCCAGCCCCAAGTGCTGTGCATCAAAAGGGTCTTTCACTATTTTGCTTATTTCGGCGGCCAATTTAGCATTGTCAAATAGTTGCTTTTTGTCGCCTTTTGCAGGGTCAACGATCAGCCATTTTTTACCTTCAGTTGTTTCAAATACATACCAAAAGCGGTCAGATTTTTTTAGCCAATGTGGGTCTACCGCAGTAGAAAAAACCATTTTGTTCAGCTTGCTAGGGGCAAACTTAGCAGCTAACTGGTAATTGGCTTTAGTAACAGGCGTTTGCTGTGCCGCAGCACCTACGCAAACCAATAGTAAAAAGGCATACAAACTTTTTGTCATAGCAGTTGAAATTTACAGGTTGGTAAGGTAACCATCTAATAAACAGTGTAAAAACCACTTATCATAATTATGATCACTGAATTAAATGATTGGGATAATGCGGATGATTTGATTAGGTAAAATCTGGTATAGAAAGCGACCAAACTTTTGAATGTTTACTGATTTACTCCGTACCATTTAATAAAAAAAAGCAATGGAATAAAATAGTTATTTTTAACACATCAGTAAAATAAATACACAACTATGCCCGACTTTATTCATGGCACCGAATTGAACCTTGCTTTAGAACAAACTATTGGTAATGCAGAAAACTTTTTATGGTTAATTAACCCATACATACAACTGCACGATAGAATTAAAGACGAACTAAGTAAAAAGAAAGATGCCACAGGCTTAAACATTGTGGTTGTTTTTGGCAATCATGAAACTGATACTACCAAAACCATCAGCGAAGAAGACATTGCCTTTTTAAAAGCTTTTCCGTCGGTAAAAATTTGCTACAATAAAACATTACATGCTAAGTTTTATGCCAATGAATTGGGTTGTTTAATTACCTCGTTAGACCTACACCAATTTGCCGTACATAACCATATTGAAACTGGTGTATATGCTGCTACCAAAGGCATGCTTGGTAAACTGGCTACTGATTTGGTACAGAAAATTACCAACGATACAGATTTCGCAGAAAAGGCCTTAGTCTATTTTGAAGGCATTATTATTCATAGTGAATTGTTGTTTCATAAAGTTGCCAATTTTGACAATGGTATTTTAGGTTTTAATAAAAAATACACGCGCTCTAACATTGTGGTAGATCAACTAGCTAGTTTTTTTACCAAGGTAAATCCACCAACCAATACTGTTACAGTTGCTACGCCAACAGTAGAAATTACAACCACAGTAACTACAACACCGCCAAAAGAAGAACCTGTAAAACCCGTATTTGGTACCTATGTACAACAGCCTACACCACCAAAGCAAGCGCTTGGATTTTGTATAAGAACAGGCATCCCCATACCGTTTAATCCTGCCAATCCATTTAGCCCAGAAGCTTATAAAAGCTGGACAGAATATGGTGATTGGGATTTTCCTGAAAACTATTGTCACACCACAGGTAAGCCTTCTTATGGTAGAACAACGATGCGGCAACCAAGTCTGTAATACAAGTTCAATTAGCAATCAATAACTACCAACCTATTATCAGTAGTATGGAAATAAATATCAATCAACAAAAAATATCTATAGGTGATAAGTACCAAATATTTACCAATGGTAATCAAACGTACAATGCAGCAGCTAAACTGTTTCGATTATTTGTCGAAATAAACCTATATCAATGGGGCAAAGAAGAACCAGTGATGGTAATAAAAAAGCGCTTTGCATTTTTTGCAGCTAATTATGATATCACCACATTTGATGGTGTATTAATTGAACTAAGAACCATCTCTTTTTGGAAAGCCCATTACCAGTGCCAGCTAGGTACAGATTTTTATGATATTTACAGGCGCCGCGGGCGCAAATGTTCTATTTATAAAAATGATCAACAAATAGCTTGGTGGGATAAAGAAGCGGTTAGTTGGTTTAATGGCGATAATTACCGAATAGTTGCTAATAGTGATGCCAACCATAATTTAATCATCGCACTATGCCTTGCAATGGATAATTATGCTAATAATGATAAAGAGAAAAGTGCATTTAATATTGATATTGGCAGATTAGGCCTACAGGCCAAACCATTTGATTCCAGCTGGCAACCTAGGTATTAAATGATATTTCACAACTTAATATAAGTAGTTGGTATTTGCTTTAAATGAGATCTAATACTTATAAAAATTAGAACACCTTTTAATTGCAATTTGAAAGGTGTTCTAATAAAGACTTAGTATTTATTTAGCAGTTGATAAAGGCATATCGGTATTAAAAATATCACGATCTATCTTCCATTTACCACCTACATTTTTCCAAAGCACCATGTACTTACCTTTGTCTACCACCTTGCCAGTAGCAATATTTATTGCGTAGCTACCTACTTCTGTGGCAAATTCATTACCACCATATACTTCTCTAGTACTAAGTGTTAAACCAGATGCGCCCATTTGGTGCATGATAGTGTAAAATTTACCTACTCCAGCTTTACCACAAAATTCTGGCGCATTAGCCACAAATAAGCAACAGCTATCTGTATAGCAGTTTACAAAACCAGCAGAATCGTTTTTAGAAATAGCTTGACTATAGATGTTGTTATTGGCCATGATAATTGTTTTTAAAGAGTCTGTACTTAGCACAGTTACTTCTTTTACAACGGCAACATCGTTTTTACAAGCCATAAGCAGCAAGGCACAAAATGCGGTGCCCATAATAGTTTGGAAGATGTGTTTCATAATGGAAGTTTATATTTGTTAGGTTGGTAAGATAAACAGATTTATTGTAAAATAGCATGTATTATGCAAATACTATCATATATACTTATTGGTTTAGTGGCTGTAGAACATTTGTATATACTTTGGCTAGAAATGTTTGCGTGGGAAACAGCAGGTAAAAAAGCCTTTAAAGGTTCGTTGCCAGATGCCATGTTTACACCTACTAAAAC
>JAYWCY010000240.1:0-14396 GCA_043780175.1 Chitinophagales bacterium | reverse complement strand
ACTTTTAATTACAGATGCCATTTTTATTTTGATTACATAAGTAAAGCCTTGAAATTTTGTTAAATAAATGTTGTAGAAATTATCACATCGTAATGCTTACAATACACCTAAAACAAAAAACCTCCAGCAAATGCTGAAGGTTCTTAAAATAAAATTATTTTTATGTTAGATTAACATTCTTACTGGTTCTTCTAACAAACTTTTTAATGTTTGTAAAAATGCAGCTCCAGTTGCACCGTCTACAACTCTATGGTCGCAGCTTAAGGTTACTTTCATAATATTACCGACTACAATTGCACCGTTTTTAACTACTGGCTCTTGCGAGATACCGCCAACTGCTAAAATACAAGCATCTGGTGGGTTAATGATAGCTGTAAATTGATCAATACCAAACATTCCTAGGTTAGAGATAGTGAATGTACTTCCTTCCCAATCTGCTGGTTGCAATTTTTTATCTTTTGCTTTTTGTGCGTAGTCTTTTACTTCTGCATTAATTTGGCTCAAGCTTTTACCATCTGCAAAACGCACAACTGGTACAAGCAATCCTTCTTCTACAGCTACTGCTACACCAATATTTACATGGTGATTGTAACGTATTTTATCGCCTAACCAACTGCTATTCACTTTAGGGTGTTGTTTTAAAGAAACGGCTGTTGCTTTTAACACTAAATCGTTAAAGCTAATTTTAGATTTAGCAGTTTCGTTCATTTTGTTACGAGCCACAATTGCAGCATCCATATTGATACTCATAGTTAAGTAAAAATGTGGTGCAGTAAATAAACTTTCGCTTAGGCGTTTAGCAATTACTTTACGCATTTGGCTTACTGGTACTTCGTCAAAGCTTACAACGCCAGCCTGTACCGCTGTTGCTGGTGCAGCCGGTGCATTAGCTTTTGCAGTCTCGGCAACTGGTGCTGTTGCAGGTGTGTATGTATCAATATCACTTTTGGTAATTCTACCGTTATCGCCAGTACCTTTTACATATTTTAAATCTATGCCCTTTTCAGCAGCCACTTTTTTAGCCAACGGTGAAGCAAAAATTCTGCCTTCGTTTACAACCGCAGGTACAACAGTTGCTTGTTGCTGGTTGCTACTTACAGTAACTGCAGCAGCAGGCGCTTTTTCCGTTGACGGTTGACTGTCGACTGTTGACATCTTTACACCGCCTTTTAAACTAGCTACAATTGCATTTACATCCAAGCCATCCTCACCTATAATTGCCAATAAATCGTTTACTTGAATTTTCTCCCCAGCCTTTGCACCTTGAAATAAAAGCTTGCCGTTTTTGTAGCTTTCTAGCTCCATGGTCGCTTTATCTGTTTCAATTTCGGCTAATACATCACCTTTCTTAACAATATCACCTACATTTTTTACCCAAGATGCAATTACACCTTCAGTCATTGTATCACTTAAACGTGGCATTAACACCACTTCTTCCATTGCAGAAGCATCTATAGTTATTGATTGCTGAGTACTAGTTGCTGGTTCTACTTTTTGTACTTCAGCCGCAGGTGCTTTTTCTGTTGTCTGTTGACTGTTGTCTGTTGATGGATTTGCCCCGCCAGTATTAGCTGCAATTAATGCCGTAACATCTTCGCCAGCCTTACCAATAATTGCTAATAAATCATTTACTTGAAGTTTACCACCATTTGCGATACCAATGTGTAGTAACACACCATTTTGGTAACTTTCTAACTCCATTGTGGCTTTATCTGTTTCAATTTCTGCTAATAAATCGCCTTTATTTACCTGTTCGCCAACGCTTTTGTGCCATGCTGCAATAACGCCTTCTGTCATCGTATCGCTTAAACGGGGCATTAATATCACTTCTGCCATAAAATAGGGTGCCTTTAATTTGAGGCGTGAAATTAAGGCAAAATCAAATAGCCGCAAGAGTTGAACGATAAATTAATTGATAAAGCACTTTAGTGGTTTAAGATTTAGATAAAGAAGTCGCTATTTAGCAACAAATAAACCTATTATTACCAAAACAAAAATGGCAATATAAAAATATAAAAATAATACAATACAAATTAAAAGTGGCATTATTTTAGTTTGCAAATGCTATGTTAATTTATACACATAAAACTGATGATAACTACAATTTTAAATATAAATACGCAATTTCAACGAAAAAATAGTAGCCTTTTCTATCAAAAAAGATAGTTTTTGTGCAATGGTTGTTAATATCTGAACCCAACATAATTATTAAGCGCTTTTTACGTTGTTAATTCCACTTATTTCTACCACATTTGCAGCTATTCAATAAATAAAATTTACAAAGCCCCCTATATATAATGGCATTATTTAATTTTTTCTCTCAGGAGATAGCGATTGACCTTGGTACAGCCAATACATTGATCATCCACAATGACGAAATAGTTGTAAACGAACCATCAATTATTGCATTAAACAGAAATAACCCAAAAGAGGTTTTAGCTGTAGGTAAAAGAGCATTGTTGATGCATGAAAAAACACACGAAAGCATCCGTACGGTAAGGCCATTGAAAGATGGTGTAATTGCAGATTTTAACGCTGCAGAGTTGATGATTCGTGAATTGATTAAATTGGTGTATCCTAAAAAACCTTTATTTCCACCAAGCTGGAGAATGTTAATTTGTATTCCTTCATCTATCACTGAGGTTGAAAAACGTGCTGTACGTGATAGTGCCGAGCAAGCTGGCGCCAAAGAAGTATATATGATTCATGAGCCAATGGCTGCTGCACTTGGCATTGGTATAGATGTAGAAGAACCTGTGGGTAATATGATTATTGATATTGGTGGTGGCACAACAGGTATTACAGTTATTGCCCTTGCGGGAATTGTGTGCGACCAAAGTATTCGTATTGCTGGTGATGAATTTACTGCTGATATCATGGAGGCATTGCGCCGATATCACAGTTTATTAATTGGTGAACGTACCGCTGAACAAATTAAAATTCAGATTGGCGCTGCCATGAAAGATTTAGACAATCCACCAGATGATTTACCAGTAAATGGTCGTGACCTTGTAACTGGTATTCCAAAACAAATTATGGTTAGCTATCAAGAAATTGCCGAAGCTTTAGATAAAAGTATCTTTAAAATAGAAGAAGCCATTTTAAAAGCATTGGAAACAACACCACCAGAATTAGCGTCAGACATTTACAAACGTGGTTTGTACTTAACTGGTGGTGGTTCATTGTTACGCGGCCTAGATAAGCGTTTAAGTGCAAAAATTAAATTACCAGTACATATTGCTGACGATCCACTTAAAAGCGTGGTACGCGGTACTGGCTTGGCACTAAAAAACTACCAACGTTTTCCTTTTATAATGAAGTAGTATGCAGTTGACCGTTGCCTGTCGACGGTCGACCCCTTATTATTGACTATTGACTTTTTGTGAAAAATATCATCATTTTAATTCGCACATCTTTTACATTTATCTGCTTTATTGCGTTGCAGATATTTTGTGTTGTAATGCTGATTAAAAGTAGCAAAACGCACGATGCTTTTTTCTCTGTCCACATTAATGAACTAACTGGCAAGCTCAATGCTCAATACAGTGGTGTATATGCTTATTTTAGTTTAAAAGAAGTTAATAGACAATTGGCTGAAGAAAACTCAAAACTTAGAAACCAATTAAAATCTGATTTTTCGGCGCCAGATAGTAGTAAAAAGCAAGTTGTTGATACCACTATTAAAGACACATTGAACCGTTATAGAAAATACATATTTCTACCAGCAACAGTGGTAGCTAACACAGTAAGCTTAGAAAATAATTTCTTAACACTTGAGCGTGGCGCATTGCAAGGTGTGAAAAAGGATATGAGTGTTATTGGGCCACAAGGTGTGGTAGGCACGGTGGTTTCGGTAAGTGATAACTATAGTATCGTAATGAGTTTGCTAAACCGCAAAAGCAGCGTGAGTGCTATGTTAAAGAAAGATAATATTGCGGGAAGTATTGATTGGGATGGTAAAGACCCCTCGTTTGTAACGCTAAAAAATATTCCTAAAAGTGCTAAGGTGGCAAAAGGCGATTCGGTAGTAACCAGCAATTATTCTGCTAAATTTCCATCGCAAATAATGATTGGTACTATTGCTGGCATTACAGCCGACCCAGCTAGCAATTTTTATACCCTTAAAGTAAAAACATCTACTAATTTCTTCAGTGTGGGCTTTGTAAATTTGGTATTAAACGTTCGCTATGCAGAGCAAGTAGCCTTAGAAAATAAACTAAAGACAAATGAGTAGTTTATTAAAAAACATATTGCGCTTTGCACTATTTATTCTGCTACAAGTTTATGTATTAAATTATGTACCGCCATTACATCAATTTATTGTACCATATTTATATTTCTTATATATACTTTGGTTGCCATTTAATATCAACCGATTTTGGTTATTAGCTATTGGTTTTGGCACAGGCTTAACACTTGATTATTTTACTGGAACTATGGGCTTGCACGCAGCACCATGTACTTTAATTGCTTACTTGCGCCCATATATTTTAAATATATTAATTCCGCAAGACACCATAGAACAAAGCTATACCGAGCCAAGTATTAAAAGCATGGGCTTTGCACCTTATGCGTTGTACATTGTGTTATTTACATTTATACACCACGGCTATTTAGTATTAATTGAGTGGTTAAATTTTGGTAATGCATTATATTATTTTGGCAAAGTACTTGGTACTACTGGCATTAGCTTACTATTAATTACCATCACAGAAATTTTATTTTTTAGAAAAGGTAAGTTTAGAACAAACGCTTAAAAATACTAAGTTTTAGTGTCAAGTGTTATTTCATACAACGATTTTCTCCACTTTATTACCTCATTTTTAAAAGTTTATCTAAATAGCGGTATTTATACAAATTTTTCTTGCACCTTACCTAACAAATCAGCAATTTTACAGCACATCTTTCATCTACACATAACATTTTACATAAAGATATATGTCGGTATTTAACCAAAGTCGCAGCAGCGTTATCAAAATTATTTTTGGTATTGTTTTTTTAGTCATTGTAGGCCAATTGGTAAACCTTCAAGTATTTTCAAAAAAATATAAAATAATGGCGGATAATAATGCCATTTATCGCAAAATAGTTTATCCAGATAGAGGTATAATTTTCGATAGAAAAAAACATGGGATTTTAGAAAATACAATCACCTACGATTTAGTAGTTACGCCAAACGATACTAAAGGCACTGACACTATGGGGCTTTGCAGCTTACTTAACATTGATACTGCCGATTACCGGAAAAGGATGAGGGATATTATCTTCAAAAATGGCAGCGTAAGACCAAGTGTTTTCGAGCCATTATTGTCCCCAGAATTATATGCTAAATTAAATGAAAATATGTACAAGTTTTCAGGCTGTGTACTCAGCGATAGATCGGTAAGAAGTTATCCATATAACACGGGCGCTAATTTATTAGGCTATACATCAGAAGTAGATTCATCTTACTTGCGTAGACATAAAGAAGAGGGCTACGAAAGTGGCGACTATGTAGGTTTTACTGGCCTAGAAAATAGCTATGAAAAAGTGCTGATGGGCAAACGAGGTGTCAAGCGTTTAATACGCGATAATAAAGGTCGCTTGCAAGGCGCTTTTGAGAGAGGAGAATTTGATACTACGGCTGTAGCTGGTAAAAATTTATACGCAAGTATTGATGTAGAACTACAACAACTTGGCGAAAAATTAATGACCAATAAAGTAGGTAGCATTGTAGCTATTGATCCAAGAACTGGTGGCATTTTATGCATGATTAGCGCACCTACTTACAATCCCAATTACTTAACAGGTAACCAGCGTAAAAAGCACATTAACGAAATGTTATTAGACCCTCGCTTACCTTTTAACAATAGAGCGCTGGGTACCAAATATTCACCTGGCTCTACCTTTAAAACAGTAGTTGGGATAGTGGGCTTATCCGAAGGGGTTATCAATGAAAGGTTTACCGTATCGTGCAGTGGTGCATTTTATGGTTGTGGTACAGGCAAGCCAAAATGCTTGGATGTAGGTACTTTTAATCTTGTTGGTGCTATTGCCCACAGTGATAATACTTATTTTGCAACAGTTTATAAACGCATTTTAGACCAGTCGAAATACGGTAGTGCGGATAGTGCATTAAAAGTGTTTAATGAGTATGCTTACAGCTTTGGTTTAGGGCATCCATTGGGGGTAGATTTACCTTCAGAACGACGTGGTAATATTCCCGTATCCTCTTATTACCAAAAAATATTTGGTAAAAAATGGTATTCCTGTAATGTAATTTCTAATTCTATTGGTCAAGGTGAGGTTCAAACTACATTGGTACAGTTGGCCAATGTAATGGCTACCATTGCCAACAAAGGCTGGTACTACACCCCGCATTTAATAGACTCAATTGAAGGTGGTGATGAATATGGTTTGCTAGATTCTTTTAAAGTAAAGCACCATACATCCAATAAAATTCCTGATAGTGTGTATACTGCTGTACAGGATGGTATGCAAGCCGTAATGGAATACGGCACCGCTGCCGAAGCTAAAATTCCAGGTTTTGTTGT
Organism: Chitinophagales bacterium; assembly: GCA_043780175.1. Classification (GTDB taxonomy): domain Bacteria; phylum Bacteroidota; class Bacteroidia; order Chitinophagales; family Chitinophagaceae; genus Parasediminibacterium. Next base: position 7,863 of record JAYWCY010000240.1, on the reverse strand, counting down.
TTGTGGTAAAACTGGTACCGTACAAAACTCTGCTAGAGTTGACGGTGTCATGAAACCCCAAAAAGATCATGCTTTTTTTGGTGGTTTTGCACCAAGAAATAATCCAACTATTGCTATAGCTGTGATGCTAGAAAATGCTGGTTTTGGCGCTCAATCTGCTGCACCAATTGCAACCTTAATGATGGAAAAATATTTAAAAGATTCTATTCCTGAAAAAAATCGACAAGAGAAGGTTGAACAGATTACCAATACCAATTTAATTCCCGCTCTTATGAAGGCACAGTTGGCAAAAATGGATTCTGCAAAGCATATCAAGGAGTTGAAACTTCTAGAACTACAAAAAGAAAAAGAGGCTGCAGATACTAGTGAAGAGCTAGAATTTGGAGATACGCTTATAAACAATAAACCAATAACGCCAAAACCAGTTAATAGCAACAAAAAAACAATAACTACTAGTGCCGCTATTTTAACTGACGAACGCAAATATTATTCAAAGAAACCCGCAAAGGTATAACCACAATGGCTAATAATTATAACGCAGAAGTTTCTAAAGGGATAGATTGGGTAATTGTGTGGCTATATGCCTTATTGGTAGGCATGGGTATTCTGTGCATTTTTATGGTTGAATACAAGCCTGGCATAGATGTATTATCCGCATTTTTAAGTGGTAAAACCAACTATAGCAAACAGTTTTTCTTCTTTTGTTTTTCGGCTGTAATAGCTACCTTCATTTTGCTTTCTGATAGTAAATTATTTACCGCTTTTGCCAATTTATTTTATGCATTTGGTATCTTATTGATGTTTGCCACTTTTGCAATTGGTAAAAATATTAATGGGTCTAAAAGCTGGATACCCTTAGGTGGTGGTTTTAACCTACAACCCGCCGAAATCTGTAAAATATTTGCTGCATTGGCACTAGCTAAATACTTAGCAAGGCAAGAGACAGATTTTACCAAAATTAAATCTCAAATTATTGGTGCAGCTATCGCCTTAGCACCAGCGGTGTTATCTATTGGACAAAACGAAACTGGTTTAGCTTTAGTATATTTTTCATTTTTCATTGTCATGTACCGTGAAGGTTTACCCCCAGCTTTACTAGTGATTGGGTTTTCATTTGGTGTGCTAGTTGTAGCCACATTATTACTAAATCCCAATGTGTTGGCAATCACACTTACGGTAATTGCAGCATTGATTATTTATATGCTGCGCAAGCAAATAAAACGTAGTAAAAACCTATTGGTACTCATTGTAGCTGTATGGGTAGTTTGCGTAGGTATTCAACGTTTTGCTGTGCCTTATATTTTTAATAATGTGTTTCAATGCTATCAGAGTACCCGTATTTACAGTATGGTGGGCAAAGAGTACGATTGCAGCCAAAACCGTAGTGCCAAAAAGCGTATTAATGATAAAGAAAAAGCAGCTAAAAAACCAGACGATTACAATGTACGTCAAAGTAAAATCGCCATTGGTTCCGGTGGTGTTATAGGTAAAGGCTTTTTAAAAGGTACACAGACCAGAGGTAAATACGTGCCAGAGCAAAGTACAGATTTTATTTTTACCAGCCTTAGCGAAGCTTTTGGTTTAGCTGGCTGTGCCACATTCTTAGGCATTTATCTGTTCTTGCTATTGCGCATTATTAACATAGCAGAGCGACAGCGTAGTACGTTCAGCCGCGTGTACGCTTATAGCGTAGCTAGTATTATCTTTTTTCACATTGCTGTAAATGTTTGTATGACTATTGGCCTTTTCCCTGTAATAGGTATTCCATTGCCATTAATCAGTTATGGTGGTTCATCGTTACTAAGCTTTACAATATTAATTTTTATACTAATAAGATTGGATGCTGATAGACAAATGGTGTTACGCTAAGGAGTCCGTCACTGCTACCCCTTTCATTTAAGCGAAATAAAAGATGACCAAATTTTAAAATGAATTTATGATCACTAATAGCAACATATATACTAATTCGTCTTCAGGGGTTAGGGACATCATCCCCCTTTCTGAAGGTTCGTTTACGATAGATAAAACCAAGATTTTTGTTCCGTTTAATTTAGAAGCAGATGATTTGCAGCAGCGTTCGGTGGGCAGTTTATTGGTAGAAGTACAGCCTTTTGTAATAGTTACTGATGCTGATATTTACTTGATTGATACTGGGCTTGGCTTTAGGGTAAATGGCAAACTACAAATTCACCAAAATTTATTGGCAAATGGTATTGACCCAAATACTGTTACTAAAGTACTGATGAGCCATTTGCATAAAGACCATGCTGGTGGTTTAAGCAAAAGAGACAATTTTGGTAATTATGAGTTGTCTTTTCCTAATGCAACTTATTATGTACAACGCCAAGAGTTTACTTATGCAATGGAAATAGGTTTTCCTAGTTTTATGACGGAAGAAATTGGTGTATTAGACAATCATCCACAAGTGCATTGGCTAGAAGGCGATGGTATAATTGATGGTTTTATTACGCATCAAATTACGGGGGCACATAGCCCATACCATCAGGTATTTTGGTTTAAAAAAGATGGTGCCATCTTATTTTTTGGGGGTGATGATGCACCACAACTACAACAGATGAAAAGTAAGTTTGTAGCCAAGTACGATTATGATGGTAAAAAATGCATGCAATTGCGTCAGCAGTGGTGGGAAGAAGGTGTTGCAGATGATTGGACTTTTTTATTTTACCACGATATTAAAACACCTGTGTATCCTATGTTATAATTATTTTTCACAAACAATTATTTCACACAACGGAACTAAGTATAAAAAACAAATGCCCTCAGAATTAAAGACTATTCTGAGGGCATTTATTTTCTTACTATCGTATTACTGTAACCGTGCCTTTGCTCGAAAAAATATCACCAGTATCGCATTCTACTTCTATCATATAAACATATACACCACTTTGTACTTCAATACCTTTAAACATGCCGTTCCAACCATAGGTTTTATCGTTTATATTAAAGTTTTGTCGTTCAAAAATCTTCTCGCCACTTCTATTAAAAATAGAAAAATTTCGTACGTTTTTAATACCTCTACCCAACGGATAAAATACATCATTTCTTTGATCTTTATTAGGTGTAAATGCTGATGGTATAAACAAGTTACCTTCAATACAACGCAGCTTAATATTGACAGTATTGGTAGCCATACAACCGAATTTTGTGGTACCTGTAATGGTATAGGTAATATTGGTACGTGGCGTAGTTACTGTAGACTGACAATCAGTACAACTTAAATAGGTAGCAGGCGACCATGTCCACGACACAATATCGCTACTACCACTTGCATTGATATTTGTAGAATTACCCGTGCCTAATGCTATATCTGGTAGCGCATTTACAATAGGTAAAGGTGCTAATGTAACAGCAATATGATTCGTATCATTAAAGCAACCTGCATTATCATACCCCACCACGGTATAGGTAGTATTTACAGTAGGCGCAGCAGAAGGATTGGCAATATTAGTGGCAGACAAGCCCTTGGTATTATTAATCCATTGATAATAATCAGTGCCAGTTGCTAGCAAATTGGTACTATTACCAATACATAATACGACATCAGGCGATACCGAAATTTTAAACGGCTGCGACACAGTAATGGCGGCAGAATCTTTAGTAGAACAGCCTATTGAATTACTGACAGTAACGAAATAAGTAGTATTTACTTTGGGCTTTGCAACAAATGTATTACTAGCTGTTGCCGCATTAGCTTGCCACTGGTAAGTAGTACCATCGTGTGCGGTTAGTAATAATGAATCGCCAAGGCAAATATTGGTAAGCTTAGGTGTTAAATTCACTACAGGGTTGTGCAATACAGTAATGGTAGTATTGGTAGTATCGTTACAGCCATTAAGTGTGCTCACTAATGATACCATATATGGTGTAGCAATAGATATATAAGTTTGTGGCAAAGGATTTAGTAAGGTAGATGTACTGCCATTGCCAAACGTCCATTGATAGGTTGCACTATTTGTATTAGTAGATGTAGCGGTAAATGTTGCTATGTTGTGCTCACAGATACTTGCTGGAGAAGCTATGGTAGTAATAGCTACTGGTTTTACCTCTACGGTATCTATGATAATTTTACTACAACCAGAAGCGGTATTAACACGTAAACTAACGGGATATTTACCAACTTTAGTATAATTAAAACTAGTACTAGAAAGATTAGAAGTATCGGCATTATTACCTGTACCAAATACCCAATGATAGGCTGTTGATGCAGGATTTAAACTATCTGAGATACTATTAATTTTATTAGTGAAATTGATAACTCCTGACTTACAAATAGCCATTGGTGACGGCGTGATACCCAGATTTAAAGAATCCACAGTAATGCTGTTTGGCAAGCTAAAAGCAGCACTACAGCCTGCACTATCTTTCATAATTAAAGCTGGCTGATAAATACCAGGTGTTAAATATTGATGGGAAGCAATAGTATCTTGAATAGATGACAAACTACCATCACCAAAATCCCATATAAAACTGGCAGCATTCACTGTATTGGCGGTTAGAGTTACTGTAAATGGTAAGCAACTCTGTATCGCATTAGCAGACAGTTTTGCAAATGGCCCTTTGATATTAATAATATCTGACACAGAATCTACCAAATTATTAGCCCCATAACCATATAAGGTTATTTTGTAGGCACCTGGCTTAGCATATGTATGTGTTGGTGCTAGTAAATTGCCTGCAGTAGTACCATCGCCAAAATTCCAACTAATTGTATTAACACGTTGCAATACAGTTGTAAATGTAGCTATTAAGGGTGGGCAGTTTGAAGTATTCACATAAGATGTGACATAGCTAAATTGTAAACCAAGTTTTTTTACAGGAATTATCTGAACTAATGTATCTGCACATTGAATACCATTATTTATGGCAATTAATTTGACAGTATCTACGGTAGCCGTATTGGGATAAAACTGATTGATTGGTCCAAAAGCTGTTGTACTCAGCCCACTATTACTAAAGTGCCACTGATAGCTGGTATTACTACTACCAAAACTATTGGTGCTATTGGTAAATGTTACCGTTGTACCTGTCAAAATTGGATTCGCATTCCAATTGAAATTAACTTTTGGTCCAAATATTTGAACAGGTGTTGCCGTGTTGGTGGCAATACTAAAGCAACCTTCTGCATCAGTAACTTTTAGCTGAATTGTATAACTTGCTGGTGCAATATACGTATGTAAAAATGGAGTACTATCGGTTTTTAGAAGTGTTGAACTATCGCCAAAGATCCAATTTCTAGTGGTTATAGCTGCATTAAAACCAGCCTTAGATGTATCGCTAAACTGTACAGGCAACTTAAAGCAAGTTTGCGTATTGGTAGTTGAAAAACCAGCTGTTGGTCCTTTGGTTGTAACCGTAATAAAATTGGTTGTATCGTAACAGCCAAAAAGATCCGATAAAAAAATACCTCTAATACGTTGTGAACCATTCTTTAAATTCCAGAAAATATCTGAAAAACTATTACCAAAAGAAAAATTTGGTGGATGTGTAGTACTGCTACCAGTAAAGTTCGAATTATCTGCAAACTGCCATTGCGCCAAGTTATACATTTTTCCAGCGTTAGGGTTATTTTCTATATTAGAAACCAAAATATGCAAAGAGTCGCTCAAACAAATAGTATCAGCATTAGAGGTTAATAATGGCTTCTGTTTTAGCAGTACATAAGCCAAAGTAGAATCCATTAAAGTACAATATTTGTTACTGATGGTAATGCCTACCACATATTGGCCTGTGTTTTTATATCTGTGCAACAATGTACCAATTGCTGGATTGGAAACCACAAAATTACCATCACCAAAACGCCATGTAACACTATCTACAAAACGATACTTTGGCAAAAACCAAACGCTATCTCTTAATCCATTACAAGTATTTGCAATAGTCGTGATGTCTGCAAATAAGGGTAATACATATGCGTACTTCTTTTTCTGTAAGCTGTCGCTACAAGTATTATTATATGTAATTAATTTTATATCATAATACCCAGAATCGTAGTATTTATGTGTCACAGTTTGGCCAGCTCCTGCCAGATGCGAACCATCACCAAAATACCAATCCCAACTAGTTGCTGGCGAGGAAGATTTATCAGTAAATGTAACAAGATTACTACCACAGATAACCGTATCCGACAGAGCAAAATCCACCACTGGTTTTCGGTATACAATTACATCCTTATTAAAAGTAGAAATACCTGTACAACCATCTTTGGTTACATAATTAAGCGTTACTTTACTAACACCTTCTTTAGTAAACGTATGGCTAGGTTGAGCTGAAGAATCCGTTGCAGAACTATCACCAAAATTCCATTGGTAACTTACCAAATTGCTAGCTGGCGATGCCCCAAAACTAATTGTAAATCCTGGACAGCCTGTAACACCAGTAGGGCTTGTAGTGGCAATATCAGCTATAGGATATCTAGGTATTTGTAAAGAGAGCGGTTTGCTAATCGTATCAAAACAGCCAAGGCTATCCATTACCTTTAGCGTAGCAATATAATTACCTTCATTTTGGTAAATTGTGGATACATTTTTAGAAGAATCAATTAGCTTATTACTACCATATAACTGCCATAACCATTTAACCGCCTGTGCTGTAGTATCTTTAAAAATAACATTTACGGGTACCGCACAAACAACATTGTAGCTAATTACAAAACCAGCCAATTTAGGAGATGTATTTATTTTAATTGTTTTTTGTATGGTATCTACACATTTACCATAAGCATTAATCATTTTTACAACAACTTGTCCAGCATTGGTAAATGTTTTATTAATACTGCTGCCACTGAATGTTTTTGTAAATCCATCATCACCAAACTGCCACTGGGTATTTGTTGCAGTGATTGAATTTTGAGCCGTAAAACTGGCATTATTATTAGTACAAAATATGCTTTGTGATACAAAATTTGACTTGAAAAAGGCAGCTGATATGGAAGTACTTTGTTTTGAAATACTCACACAGCCAACCCCTAAATTGCTCGTAGCAGTAAGTGTTACATTGTATTGAGCTTTTGTACTATATACATGAGAGGTATTGTAAGTTGTAGCAAAAGTGCTATCCCCAAAATCCCATTTGTAGGTAATATTTCCCGGTCCTGTAGTATTATTTTTAAATTGTACAGGGTCTGATAACCTACACAATTGTGTATCAGAAACTGCAAATGCTGCAACAGGTGGTTGATTAACAATAATAGAAGTGTCTTTAAAAATTGATGCTTGACAACCAAAACTATTAGTAACTACCAAAACGATATGTGGTGTTTGTGTACTTGTAAACGTATGTGATACACTGGTATCTGTTACGACTGTAGAACTACCATCACCAAAATCCCAAAAGAAATTAGTAATAGTACCATTGCCTGATATGGACGAGCTAGTAAATATGGTAGTAAAAGGAATACAACCTTTAGTATCCTTAATCGAAAAATTAGCTATTGGCTTTTTATACACAGTAATATCTAACTGCTTAGTAGCGGTATTGCCATTATCGGTAACTGTAAGTACTACGGTATATGTTTTTTCGATAACATATGTAGCACCGGGGTTTGCCAAAGTGGAGGTATTGCCATTACCTAAATCCCATTTATAAGTAGCATTGGTACTAGCACCTGTAGTTAAATTTTGAAAAGAAACTGTAAAAGGAGAACAACCACCATTAATATTGTTACTCGTTTTAAAGTTTGCCACCAATTGCGATTTACATAGCACTACTGCACTAAAGCAATAAAAAATGGTTAATACAATCGCTTTCATCAGGTAAAAGAATTAGGATAATAATAGAAGAGCAAAAAAATACATAAAAAGATGCCCTTGCGTGAAAAAATACTTCGCTTTTTATACATACAAG
>JAYWCY010000239.1:0-3441 GCA_043780175.1 Chitinophagales bacterium | reverse complement strand
ATGTATGGTAAAATGGTTGATTTTTTTAAATCGCAGGTTAAATAAACTTACGTCGTCAATATTTTTAAATGAATCTAATTGCAAAAAATATTATTGTGTTTGTGCTGCTAATTAGTGGTTTATTTAGTAACGCTCAAACCCAGTTGACTAAGATTAATAAGGATAGTACCAAATTAAAATCATGCTGTACCTCTAAATTACCTAACAGGTTTGGCAGTATTAGTTTAAATAAAATTATCCCTAAAAATGCAACTGCCTTAACTCCTAAAAATAGAGAAGGTATGGTGTTAATAAAGGGTGGTACTTACATGATGGGTGGTGATGATGCACAAGCTAAAAAAGATGAATTTCCTAAGCATAAAGTAAATATTAGGAGTTTTTACATAGATGCGACAGAAGTTACAAACGCACAATTTGCAGCTTTTGTAAAGGCAACAGGTTATGTAACTACGGCAGAAAAAAATATTAACTGGGCCGATATGAAAAAACAATTGCCGGTTGGTACACCAAAGCCATCTGATGATATGTTAAAAGCTGCTTCGTTGGTATTTGTGCCTACAAAAGGCGAAGTGAATTTGCAAGATTATAGTCAATGGTAGCAGTGGGTGCATGGTGCTAATTGGCGGCATCCAAAAGGCCCGGATAGAGATATTATTGGTAAAGAAAAATACCCGGTGGTACACATTAGCTGGGACGATGCAAATGCTTATTGTAAATGGGCCTCAAAACGGTTACCAACAGAAGCCGAATGGGAGTACGCAGCCAGAGGTGGGCAGGCAAATACTACATATACTTGGGGCAATGCAAAAATAGATGCTGGTACATCTAAATGCAATTACTGGCAAGGTAGTTTTCCTTATAAAAATGAAGTAACAGATGGGTTTATCGGCTCAGCACCCGTGAAATCATTTGCCCCAAATGGCTATGGTTTATACGATATGGCAGGGAATGTTTGGGAATGGTGTGCTGATTTGTATAACAATAATTATTACAGTCAATTTAAAAATATTTCTGTAGTTAATAATCCCAAAGGGCCTTTAAAAAGTTTTGATCCAGATGAGCCCACCGTGCCAAAGCGTGTTATGAGAGGAGGCTCTTTTTTATGCAGTGATGCTTATTGTAGCGGTTATAGATGTGCTGCTCGTATGAAAAGTTCGGCAGATTCAGGCATGGAACATTTGGGTTTTAGATGTGTGGCAGATTAATAAAAACTAATAAACAGGCTTTATGAAACGGCAATATATCGTACTGGTTTTTACACTTATTTTTTCATCATGTGCTACTAAATTTCATGGCATAACAACTAAGCAATTTATACATGCAGGGCCAGGTTATTCAAAGGTTGTAGCGGTTATATCAAATAATATAAAAACTATTTATATAGCTGGCCTTACAGGTGATGGCGATAATTTGGAAACGCAAACAAGAGCCGTTTTTGCAAACATAAAAACGGAGTTAGAAGCTGCTGGTGCTACTTTAAAAGATGTGGTAAAGATGAATACTTACATCGTTAATTATCAGCCAGAAAATATTGAAGTATTCAGAAAGGTACGAAAAGAAATATTGGGCGAAACCGATATGCCAGCCAGCACCATTGTTGGCGTTCAGGCATTGGCTGCTAGCAATAAAATAATTGAAATAGAAGCTATTGCAGTCATTCAAATCAATAAAAAATAAACAGAACTTATTTCTATACAATAATAAAACGACAAATGAATAAAACAATTAGCACTACAATTTTTATTACTTGCTTTATCAGTAATATGGTAATGGCTCAAGTAAAATTGTCAAACACAGACATTATCAAACTTGATTTCAAATCGCTGGCTATTAAAAAAACAAGACTGCAAGCAAAGGATGCAACTTTACTACCAGCCTATGATGAGCTGATTAAAAAGGCAAATGCGATGTTGCAATACAAGCCCGCAAGTGTAATGGATAAAACTGATTTTCCACCAAGTGGCAATAAGCACGACTATATGAGCATCGCCCCATATTGGTGGCCCGATGCTGCAAAGCCAAATGGCTTGCCGTACATTAGAAAAGATGGCGAGGTAAACCCAGAGGTTCGCAATTTTCCTGATAAGGAAAGTATGCCTAAGTTGTGTGAGAATGTTTATAATTTATCGTTGGCGTATTATTTTTCTAACAACGAAAAATACGCACAACATGCTAGTAAACTATTACAAGTTTGGTTTCTAGATTCGGCTACTAAAATGAACCCAAATCTTAATTATGGACAAGCCGTAAAGGGCGTTACTGACGGTAGAGCAGAAGGTGTGATAGACACCAGACAATTCGTTTTTGTATTAGATGGTGTAACGCTTTTAAAAGGTTCAAAATCGTGGACTTCAGAAAATAATAAGGCTTTGCAAAATTGGTTTGCACAGTTTTTAAATTGGTTAAATACCAGTAAAATAGGCAAAGCAGAAATGAATGCTAAAAATAACCATGGAGTGTGGTTTGATGCACAAGCTTTAGCCATTGCATTGTATGTAGATAGTACGCAAATGGCCAATAAAATTGTGGCACGAGCAGCAGACAGGCTAGATAAGCAAGCCAATAATGATGGCTTATTCCCTTACGAATTAGAGCGTACTACGTCCTTGCATTACTCGGTTTTTATTATGAATGCGTTCAACATAATTGCCCAGCTATCAGAACAAACAAATACTAATTTGTATACGTTTCAAACAGCTTCTGGAAAGTCTTTTCAAAAATCGGTAGCAGCAATTGTGCCTTACATTACAGAGGAAAAACCATGGGCACATCAAGAGATTAAACCATTTCATGCTACAGATGCTTACCCATTATTATTAAGAAGTAGCACTAGGTTTAAGAACGATAAATACTTAGACTTTATTAAGCTTAATGCCAAGGATAATTACAGCAAGCTCTTACTAAATCTGTTGTAATTACTACCAAAAAAAATATAAAAAATAATAAAATAAATTTTATGCAAGTACGCTTTCAAAACAGTCCAAAAGAAACCAGTGAGATGAATACGCAGCAACTGCGTGATAATTTTTTAGTGCAAAATTTAATGCAACCCGGTAAAATTGAGTTGGTATATTCTCATTTTGATCGACTGATTATCGGTGGTGTTGTACCAATAACCGCAAGTATTGGCTTGCCAAACGAAGGCGAATTAAAAGCCAATTATTTTTTAGAAAGAAGAGAGCTTGGCATTATTAATATTGGTGGCAAAGGCACTGTAACCGCTGATAGCATTGCTTACACCATTGATAAATTAGAATGTGTGTATTTAGGCAAAGGCACACAAAACGTGGCTTTCACCAGTGTTAATGCCGATGAGCCAGCCATGTTTTATTTACTATCCTTGCCAGCGCATCATACCTATCCTAACAAAAGTATGACTAAAGCAGAAGCTGCACCAGTGCATTTAGGCGACATTTCTACCTCTAATAAACGTACTATTTA
>JAYWCY010000238.1:0-4984 GCA_043780175.1 Chitinophagales bacterium | reverse complement strand
TTGAATAATACACGCATTGGTGCTGGTTATAAATATGTGGCTGCGCCAAATTGCAATATGACTGCTAATATTGGTGTCAATCAACTGTCACAATGTGTTACAAACAATCAGTATAATTTTACTGGTAACTTTACTGGTGGCACTGCACCATTTACCTACTCATGGGATTTGAATGATGGAACGTATGCTAGTACCAAAGATGTATCGCATGCATATGCAGTAGCAAGCGAACATGATGTTACTTTTATAGTAAAAGATAATAGAGGTTGTGAAGCGCACGCATCAACAGTTCAAATTTATATTGGTGCTAAACCAAAAGCAGCCTTCGATATCTACACGCATTCTGGAAATGGCGATGGTTTTACATTTGTAAGTACTTCTACGATAAGTGGTGGATGGATGAATTACACTTGGGATTTGGGAAATGGTACTACCTCTACATTGGTAAATCCAATGACAACCTATGCCCCAAGTACATATACTATTAAGTTGATTGCAACTGGTAATTTTGGATGTAGCGATACTGTAATTAAAGTGATTAAAGTTGATAATAATAATAACTATTGTTCTGCACCAACGGCTAATTTCACGATAAATACTACTAGCCAATGTTTAGTTGGTAATGCATTTGTATTTACCAATAGTTCTACTGGTACACCTACAAGTTCTACTTGGAATTTTGGTGATACTACTGCTGCAGTAACTACACAAAGTGCTTTGCATAGCTATGCAACTTCAGGTACTTATAATGTTGCCTTTACCGTTGCAAATGCATGTGGCAGTGATACCGTAATTAAACAAGTAACCGTTAATAATCTACCATCTGTGCCAGAAATGATAACTGGTCCGAATTCTATAACTGTCGGTAATATTATATTGCTGTCAAATGCTACAACATCTGGTGTTTGGTTGAGTTCTAATACGACAGTGGCAACAATTAACAGTTTTGGTGTTGTAACAGGTATAAGTGTAGGCACAACTAATGTTACTTATAGCATTAGTAATGGATGTAATATTTCTAGTGTTAGTTTACCTATCACTGTAACGCCCGTTGTTAATACATGTACCATGCCAGTTGCTAATTTTGGGATAAATAATGTAACACAATGTTTATCTGGTAATAATTTTGTGTTTACTAATAATTCAACTGGTACTTCATTAAATTATATTTGGGATTTTGGTGATGCAAGTGGCTTTGTAAATGCCATTGCCTCTAATCATTCTTATACATCTGCGAATGCATATACGGTAAGTTTAACGGCATCCAATAACTGTGGGATAAGCATTATTACCAAAACTGTAATTGTAAATACTTTACCTGTTCAACCAGTAGCTATTACTGGTGCAACGGCAATCGTTTTAGGTGGCGATGCAATATTGTCATGCATTTCAACAGGTGGTGTTTGGGCAAGTGCCAATACCAATGTCGCTACTGTAAATGCGAATGGGTTGGTAACTTCAATATCTGCTGGTACTACGGTAATTACTTATACAGTCAGTAATACTTGCGGTATGGCTAGTGCAACAAAAACGATTACAATAACAGCTGCCTGTGTGCCCACAAATTCTACAACTACAGCAAGTATATGTGCTGGTAGTTCATATAGTTTTAATGGTTCATTATATACTTCTGCTGGTACTTATACAGTGCATTTAACTAATGCTGCTGGTTGCGATAGTGTTGCCACGATCGTTTTAACGGTTAATAGTTTACCAGTACAGCCACAAGCAATCACAGGTAATACCAACTTAGTTGTTGGCACTTCTACCGTTTTGTCTAGTGCTTCGGTTGGTGGTATTTGGTCAAGTAGTAATGTTGCGGTGGCAACTGTAAATGCTAGTGGTTTAATAACCCCTCTATCTGCTGGTAATACATTTATTACTTATACCATAAGCAACAGTTGTGGTAGCGTAAGTACATCAGCTACTATTATCGTTACATCGGTAATTATACCTTGTAATGTAAGTGCTAATTTCACAGTAAATAATCAACAACAGTGTGTCACTAATAATCAGTTTGTGGTTACCAATACTACAACAGGCGGTACTGCACCATTTAGTTATCTATGGCATTTGAGTGATGGTACAACTGCTACTACAAAAGATATTACAAAGACATTTGCAACTTATGGCGAACATGACATCACTTTACAGGTGACTGATAGTAAGGGTTGCGTAAGTAATGCAGGCTCTCAACATCTAATTATTGGGGCTAAGCCAGTTGCTAATTTTGCTGTACTCAATAATACAGGTAATGGACTAAGCAAAACCTTTGTTAGCGCAAGCACCATCGCATCAGGTAGTATAAACTACTTATGGAATTTTGGTAACGGCAATACGTCTACTTTAGTTAATCCAACTGTAACTTTTGTGCAAGGTATTTATACTGTTAAATTGGTAGTCAATGGTATTGGTAGTTGTAAAGATTCTGCTACCCAAATGGTTACTGAGCAAGCCATTACAAGTATAAGCGTTTATCCAAACCCTGTGATAAATACGGTACAAGTAAGCTTTAGAGCTACTTCTGTTACTGCAACTACTGTAAAAGTGATGGATTTACAAGGTAGAGTTTTACAACTGCAAACAGTAATGCCTACCTCAATAGGTACTAATATCATGGCAACCTTTGACTTTAGTGCATTACAGTCTGGTAGCTATGTAATTTATATCTCTGATGTTAACAACTGTTTTTTAGCTACTAAAACCATATTGAAGCAATAGCGTAGGTATAGATGAATAGGAAATATTCTGTAAAAAAGTATTGGTAACAAGTTGTTGCCAATGTTTTTTTACAAATAGCCTAATATAATTTCAATGTTTAAACATTGATTTGTATCTTCACTTTGCAGTTTATCAGTAATGTTTAATTAATGAAGCGATAATTTGGTTATCAGCTGTAGTTTTTCTTTTGAGCTTTTGTTGCGTCACACACTGGATATTTCTGTTCTTTATTCTGCTTTTACCGCAATAATATCTTAAAAAAGACATTGTTAAATTAATTATTTAATCCATATTTATGTCAAGTATCAACACACTTAGTCATTTTAAAACCTTTACTGATACTTTAGCAACCGAAGCGCATACAATGCCAGTTTTATTTGTTGGTCATGGCTCACCAATGAATGGTATAGAGGATAACGAATTTAGCACACGATGGTCATCAATGGCAAAAGAAATACCTGTGCCAAAAGCGGTTTTGGTGGTCTCGGCCCATTGGTTTACCAAAGGCACACATATTACGGCTATGGATTTTCCAAAAACCATTCACGATTTTGGCGGTTTCCCAAAGGCGCTGTTTGATGTACAATATCCAGCACCAGGTAATCCTACTTTGGCCAAAGAAACAGCCGATTTAATTCATTCAACTAAGGTAGAATTATCCCATGATTGGGGCTTAGATCACGGTACTTGGAGCATTGTGCGGCACATGTACCCATTGGCAAATATTCCTGTTTTGCAGCTAAGTATCGATTATACAAAAGACGCTACTTATCATTATCAATTAGCAAGAGAAATTTACAATCTTAGAAAAAAAGGTGTGCTAATAATTGGAAGTGGTAATATGGTGCATAATTTACGAATGGCAGCTTGGGACAAACTCACTGAACCAGAATATGGCTACGACTGGGCCAAGCAAATGAATGCTACTTTTAAAACCTTAATAGTAAATGGTAGCCACGATAAGCTGATACACTACGAAGGTTTAGGTAAAGAAGCACTACTTGCGATACCAACACCAGAGCATTTTTTGCCGCTTATTTATACATTGGGTTTACAAGGGAAAAACGAGGTCGTTTCATTTTTCAATGATAAAGCAGTTGGTGGTTCATTAACCATGACATCAGTTAAGTTTGGGTAAAGTACACATGTACACTTATATGTATTAGTATTATTGATTAGTATTAGTAATCTCAAAAATCCTCAAAGGCAACTATTCAATTGCGTTTGAAGGTTTTACGTTTGTCATAGCCAAGAGAGCATTTTAAATATTATTAGTGTTTTCACTAAAGTGTAAATGATGTAACTTAATTACTTAGATGTGTAACGTTTGTTGCACAAACCTATTCCATCTTTGGAACGTGTTAAAAATAAAATTTGTTGTACTTGCGGTATGATATATTTTAAAGCAGTAGAAAGCAATGGGCGTATAGTAAAAGGGAAACATAAATAAAAATATACATTAATTTCACTATTAAATTTAAAAAATGAGCAATCTACTTTACTTGGTAGCCGTAATTCTTATTATTGGTTGGGCAATTGGTTTTATTGGCTTTAACGCTGGTGGCATCATTCACATACTACTTGTAATAGCTTTAATAGCTATCGTTTTAAGAATTATTCAAGGTAGAAGACCACTTTAATTAAACTGTAAAATTATAACGATGAAATCTACAAACATTTTATTAGGGATATTAATAGGAGCTGCCGCTGGTGCCATTGCTGGTGTTTTATTAGCTCCAAATAAGGGGTCAAAAACGCGACAATTAATTATTGATAAAGGCGAAGATTATTTAGACGATTTGAAAGGAAAATTGGACGATTTGGCAACTTTAGTTTCTAAAAAACACAATCTTATAAATCAAGATGCGAAAGCCATCATTGCTGATGGTAGTGCGAAAATTGAAACACTAACCAATGAGATTAAACATGCAATTGGATAAGGTTTTATTTTCTTCATTGATATATTCTGTTTAGAAATTTAAGACTATGAGCAACAATGCAACACCTATAGAATTGCTACTGGAAGATGCAGCAGATTACGGTAAAACAACATTAGAATTAGTAAAGTTACATGCAGTAGCTACATGTGCTGATGTTGTATCAACCTTAGTTATGCGCTTAGTAATTATTGCAGTAGTTGCATTGTTTACTTTAATAGTGAGTGTGGGTTTCGCTTTATGGATTAGTGTATCATTAGGTAATGTTTATGGGGGCTTTTTTATTGTGGGTCTTTTTTATGCAACTGTCATACTGCTGTTGTACA
>JAYWCY010000237.1:0-7433 GCA_043780175.1 Chitinophagales bacterium | reverse complement strand
TCTTTTACAAAATTGCACCAATGGCATTCTGGTTTGCCGCAGCCAGTATAAAAACCTCGTTCTTGAATTTTATTCCAAACTGTAACAATTTGTGCCGTTACAGTAGCAATATCTTCAGGTGTTACAAACACTTTTTCTTTATGATATTCTTTCTTTTTATCGGGTTCAATAAAGTCAAACTCTACAGTTTGTACTTGCCAGTCTTTTGCATCATAATTATCTACTAAAATTTTATAAAACACAGCTTGTCGCCAATAATCGCCACCATTAGGTTCTTTTTCGTTTGGTGGTAAAAGCTTTGCTTTAGCCTTTTCAAAATCGCCACTTTTATAGTCTACAACGTTGGCTTGCTTGCCATCAAATTCAAGTTTATCCAACTTGCCCTTTAGCGGCACATTTTTAATAATTACATTTCTAATATTACGTTCTATGCTTACCACTTTTGGCCAAGTGTTCACATACTTATCATAATAATTCGCCAATATTTCGGCGCCATATTCTAAGCGACGGTCGTATTGTTCTTTTGTAAAAAACTCTCTATGTCGATGCATGTACCAATTAAAGTCATTGATGAATATTTCTTTCTCAGGAAATTGCTCATTGTTGGTTTGCATTTTTCTAAATAATTGCTCTAGTGCAAAATGTACAGCACTACCAAATTCAGTTGCTTCATTTTTTGATGCAGGGATACGTACCAAATTGCTGAAATAAAATTTTAATGGACAGTTTAAGTAGTTGCTTAAAGCCGTTACGTTCATAGCAAACTTTTCAAGCAATCTGCTTACAAAATCTGCTTCTAATTGCTGAATTTCTGGCGCTAAAACAGTATCAAACGCTAGTGCACTAAATTCAAATACTGTCTCATCGCTCAACTGTACAGGCAATGCTTGTAAGGTATGTTCTTGCTGAATTTCTGCAATAAACATGGATGGTTCTAATTGTTTTCCATCAGTCTTAAACTTACTGTACGATATGGTTAAATGTTGCTCTGCTCTTGTTAATGCCACATAAAATAAGCGACGCAATTCTTCCTCATCTTTATGCTTTGGCTGAGAAGAAAACATGGTATCAGGATAGCTGTAACCACCACCAGGCTTGCGTTTCTTTTCCCAACTACTTGCATTGCAGCCCACAAAAAACACATGTTCAAACTCAAGCCCTTTGCTGCCATGCGCTGTTAATAAATTCACGCCTTTATCGCTACCACTTACTTGTACCATGGGCAGTTTAATACCTTCTTTAGCCATTAATTCTATTACAGAAATAAGTTGCTGCAAGTTTAACGAAGGCATGCGCCTTGTTTCTTCTTTTACAAAGTCAAATAACGAAGTCAATAACTGCATCAGCCAGATTTTCTCTGGGCTTTGCATGATGTAAGATAACACACCACCTTTTTGAATTAAATGTTCTACCAAAACCTGTAGCGTAATGTTTGGCACATCAGCAATTAAGCCTTCTAGTATGTTACTTGCTTTTACAATTTGCTGGTTTAAACCTACGCTAAATAAATCTCGTTTTGGTTCATTTGCTTTCTCAACTATGATAGCTCTAAGCGAAGTTTTTTTATCGCCCCAAGCCCTGCCAGCAACTTCTACACTTAATTTGGCTATTTCTATTGGTGGTATTTTAAACCAATCAAAATGTAGTATCTCAAACAGCATTTCATCACCACCGTAAGGTGCATCGTGTTCTGCTGCTACATATCGAAGCATTAGTAAAATCTTCTTGATAAAAGGTACATCCAGTAAATTCAAATGTCGTTTGCTATAAGCAGGAATGTTTTTGAGTTTTAAGTATTCTGCAAGTTCTTCACCATATTTATTTTCTTTGTAAATGATGCCTATTTTACCCAGCTGAACACCTTGCTGCAACAGCGTTTCAAGCTGCAGTGTGATGTCTATCATTTCATGCCTTGGCGTTTCGTATTCTTTTAAAAGTGGTGTAATTGTAGATTGAATAAACCTTGTATTGGCAGCTAATAAATCTTTACTTAAACCAGGTAATTGTTTTACCAATCGCTCCTCATTTTTATCAATTAATGTTTTACTGATGTTTAAAATTGGTTGTGTACTTCTATAATTATTGGTAAGTACTACGGTCATTAAATCTTTTTGGTATTGCTCTGCAAAAGCCAACATATTTTCTACGTTGGCCCCTTGAAAACGATAAATACTTTGGTCATCATCACCTACCACAAACACATTGGGCTTTTCCCAATAATTAACCAATTGTTGCACTAGTTTATTTTGGGTACCGCTTGTATCTTGGTATTCATCTACCAATATGTATAAGTATTTTTCTTGATAGCCACGTAGCAAATGTTCGTTGGTTTCAAAAGCTGTTAATACCCAATTAATCATATCGTCAAAGTCGTAACGATTACGTTGTCGCATCATTTTTTGAAACGTATCAAACTCATTTACTGCAGCACGTAGCTTACCCATTTTTTCTTTTTCTTCCTCAATTTTATCGGTACGTACATCGCCTTTTTCAAACTGCTTAGTGGCACGTTTAGCTATATATTCATCTCTTAATGGTAAATCGGTAATGAATGCGTCAATATTATCTTTTATTAATGTAGCTGTCCAGCCTTCACGTTTCATGGTGCTGAATAAATTCTTCAGATTCTTGATTTCATAATACACATCGCCTCTATAGCGCTTTAAAGGATGATCTTTTGGAAATTTATCTATCAGTTCTGTAAATAATTCAATGCTTTCAAGTTCAGAAATTGGGTCTAATATATTTTTTTCAAACAAACTTAAATTATCTTGAATTACATCATTACAAAACGCATGAAAGGTGTAGATATTTACTTTATAAGCATCGCTGCCAATAAAGCCTAATAAGCGTTTACGCATGGCAACCACACCAGCATCGGTATAAGTGAGGCATAAAATATTTTCTGGTAATGCATCTGTTTCGTTGAGTATTTTACCAATACGGGCACTTAAAATTTGTGTTTTTCCAGTACCTGGTCCCGCAATTACCATTACAGGTCCTTCAATAGTATCAACGGCTTTTTTTTGCTGAGCATTTAACTGGCTATATACTGTATTAAAAAGTTGTTCCTGTTGTTCTGTGGTTGGCATGTTTCAAAGTTAAGGACTAGGCGGTAAGAACATTTTACACAAAAACTTGTTTAAGTAATTAAATTTAGATTATGTCAAAAGTTTATTCCTTAAAAACAGTACAAAAAATACCAATTACACTAGAAACCGCATGGAATTTTTTTAGTACTCCTGATAATTTAAAAGAAATTACGCCAAGTAATTTGGGCTTTAATATCATTAGCAAACATCACGGCAAAACGATGTATGCTGGGCAAATCATAGAATATACAGTGAAGCCAATTTTAGGTATTCCTTTATATTGGATGACAGAAATTACACACGTTGAAGATCATCAGTTTTTTGTAGATGAACAGCGCTTTGGACCATACACCATGTGGCATCACCAACACCATTTTAAGGCAATAGATGGTGGTGTAGAAATGACAGATATTGTACACTACAAATTACCCATGTGGTTTTTGGGTGATATTGCCAATGTGATACTAATAAAAGCTCAATTACGACAAATTTTCGGTCACAGATTTACTGCAGTTGAAGGAAGATTTGGTAAATGGGATGGTGCAATAAATGAATTGATATTTGGGTAAATTATTTGCCATTCATTTGCGCTTTCTCTTTATATTCAATTATGGTTATTTATTGCGCAGATAAAATTTTTACTGGAAAAGAATTGCTACACAACTATGCGATTGTAGTAGATGAAAATAATAGTATAGTTGATGTTTTGCCACAAGAAAGGCTTAACAAAAGCGTCGTAAAACAACAACCAGTTTACCAGTTGCTTGTGCCTAGTTTTATTGATATTCAAATTTATGGTGCAGGCGAAAAACTACTAAGTATTTACCCTGAAACAGATACGCTATATAAGTTGTACGACTATTGCAAATCTGGCGGTGCTTCCTTCTTCTTGCCTACTGTTGCAACCAATACCTACACTGTATTTTACGCTTGTATAGATGCGGTAAAGCAATATTGGAATGAAGGTGGCAAAGGTTGTTTAGGATTACATATTGAAGGCCCATGGCTAAATCCAGCTAAACGAGGTGCACATATTGAAAGCTATATTCATTCCCCCACTGTCGAAAATGTCATACAATTATTAGATTATGGGAAGGACGTGATTAAAATGATTACGTTAGCACCTGAAGTTTGTACCGATGAGGTGATACAATTCATTCAATCACACAATATTATTGTTTCGGCTGGTCATAGTAATGTTACTTTTAAGCAAGCAAATGAAGCTTTTGACAAAGGTATTCATGCGGTAACACATTTATACAATGCAATGAGTGGTTTGCAACATAGAGAGCCAGGGTTGGTTGGTGCCAGTTTTCTACACAACTCAGTAATGGCAAGTATAGTAGCCGATGGGTATCATGTAAATTTTGAAGCAATAAAAGTAGCCCATAAGCAAATGAAAGGTAGATTATTTTGTATTACAGACGCAGTCACTGAAACAAAAATAGGGCCATATCCGCATACAAAAAATGGCGATAAATATACCAGTAATAGTATTCTTAGCGGCTCTGCACTTACCATGGCCAAAGCCCTACAAAACTTAGTGTATCAAGTAGATATTGAAATTGAAGAAGCTTTACAAATGGTGAGTTTATATCCTGCAAAAGTCTTGGGCATAGATGATACTTTTGGGAAAATAGAAAAGGGCTATAAAGCAAACTTTACAGCCCTTGACAATCACTTAAATGTTGTTTCGATATTATAAATTTTCTAATAACTCTTTTATACTTGGTCTTTTACGATAGTCTTTATCAAAATATAAATATTTAAAATTGCCATTTTTATCAATAATAAAAACAGCTGGTACAGGTAATGTGTTGTCAGTATTGCCATTTACGCTTGTAAAATCAATGCCATAAGTTTTATATTTTTCCAAAGTTTTGTCATCAATGGTAAAATTTACGCCATACTGTTTTAAAATAGTATTGCTCGTGTCGCTAATGATATCAAAACTTGCTTTTGTTTTTTCAATCGTTTTGTTTACTGATTCATATTTCTCTGGTGTAATAGCTATTACCGTAGCGCCTTTTGCTTGCAACATGGGTAATGAATCATTCATATGGTTTAGTTCTTTATTGCAGAATGGGCACCAATAACCACGATAAAAAACCAGAACAACAGGACCATTTTTCACCAATTTCTTTAGGTCTGTTTTATTGCCTGCATGTGTAATAGCTGTAAAATTGGGCGCTTTATCCCCTACTTTAAATTGTAATGTTTGTGATTGACTTTTTGCTGCAATCAGTAATAGTATTGCAATACATAATTTTTTCATGATGATGATTTTGATTGTTTGACGAAAGCTATGAGTTTTCCTTACAAAATACAAAAGTTCCATTTGCCAACCCTTACCTTAGCCCCATGCAAAAAAAGTTGTTTCTGTTAGATGCGATGGCATTGATTTATCGTGCCTATTATGGCTTAATTCGTAGCCCACGTATTACCACTGCTGGCAAAAATACCAGTGCTCAATTCGGATTTACTACTACGTTAATAGATATTATTAACAAAGAAAAACCTACGCATTTAGCCGTATGTTTTGATACACATGCACCCACAGAGCGCCATACCGATTTTACAGACTACAAAGCGAACAGGCAAGAAGCACCGGAAGATTTGATACAATCTTTGCCAGATATAAAACGCATCATAGAAGCCTTTAATATACCGGTAGTTGAACTAGATGGTTACGAGGCCGATGATGTTATTGGTACCATTGCTTGGCAAGCATCTGATGTTGGTTATGATGTATTTATGGTTACCCCAGATAAAGATTATGGTCAATTGCTTTGCCACAAAGGTGTTTATATCTATAAGCCGCCTTTTATGGGCAACAAAGAAGAGATTTTGGATGCCAAAAAAATATGTGAAAAATGGGATATTCAACGTGTAGAACAAGTAATAGATATTTTGGGTTTAATGGGAGATGCGGTTGATAATATTCCTGGTATAAAAGGCGTAGGCGAAAAGACTGCTGCCAAATTACTGAAAGAATACGATACACTTGAAAATGTATTGGCCAGTGCAGATCATATTAAAGGTGCTTTGGGTGAAAAAATTAGAGCTGGTAAAGAAGACGCGATTATGTCTAAAAAACTAGCCACCATTATTACGAAAGTGCCTGTAGAATTTCACGAAGAAAACTACCGCTTAAAAGATTGGAACAAACAAGTGTTAACAGAAGTGTTTGTAGAACTTGAATTTAAAACTCTAGGCAAGCGTATTTTAGGTGATAGTTTTAATGCTTTTCACGCAGCACCAGAACTACAACAAACCGATTTGTTTGGTGCTGTTGTAGAAACTAAAAAATCTGAAACAAGCCGAAAAACAGAAAGTACCGTTACCTCACAATCGTCGCTTTTTGGTGATGACGAAACTGTAACAGGCTTAGCCACTGACAAAAACATCAATAATACCGAACACGATTATCAATTAATTCAAACCGAAGAAGAGATTGCGAACTTAATAAGCTTCTTATGTGAACAAACAGAAATATGCTTTGATACCGAAACCACTAATATAGATGCGAATGAGGCAGAGTTGGTTGGACTAAGTTTTTCTTGTCGCCCAGGCGAAGGTTTTTATGTGCCTTGCCCTGCAGATAAAGACGCTACAATGGCTATCTTACAGCAATTCAAAGCATTATTTGCTTCGCCAAATATCAAGTGGATTGGCCAAAATATTAAGTACGATTTATTGGTGCTTAAATGGTACGATTGTGAAATTGTGGGCGACTTGTTTGACACGATGCTGGCGCATTATGTTATTGAGCCAGAAGGTAGGCGTAGTATGGATTTACTTAGTGCGCAATATTTACAATACGAGCCAGTACATATTGATGAATTGATTGGAAAAAAAGGTAAGAATCAAGGCAATATGCGTGATGTAGAAGTAGAAAAAGCCAAAGATTACGCTGCTGAAGATGCTGATATTACGTTGCAACTTAAAAACGTTTTCGTTCCGTTACTAAAAGAAAAGTCAGTAGAACGTGTATTTAACGAAGCAGAAAATCCATTAGTAAAAGTATTAACCGATATGGAATTTGAAGGCGTAAAAGTTGATGTTGGTTTCTTGAATGATTATAGTGTAGAACTTGAACGTGAAGCAAAAATATTTGAAAATAATGTATACGAGCAAGCTGGTGTGCGTTTTAATTTGGCATCACCAAAGCAATTGGGCGAAGTATTATTTGAAAAATTAAAACTTGATCCTAAAGCAAAAAAAACCAAAACTGGTCAGTATGCTACAGGTGAAGATGTGTTGAGTAAATTGGCTAATCAACACAAAATTGTAGATGATATTTTAGGGTTTAGACAATTAACTAAATTAAAGTCAACTTAT
>JAYWCY010000236.1:0-2022 GCA_043780175.1 Chitinophagales bacterium | reverse complement strand
ATTTTTGTGTACCAATCACTTATTGAATATTGTATTTGTATATCCCATTATTGTTGTGGGTGATATTACTGGCGATACCCTCTGTTATTCGTTTGGACGTTTTGGAGTTCCAAAATTTGCAAAAAAAATAGCCATAAAACTTGGGATAAAACCAGAAAAAATAGCACTTGTTAGAACATACTTTGATACCAATCCTATTAAAACCATTTCCTTATCTAAGATTGCGTTAGGTATTGGTGTAGCTGGCATTTATTTAGCTGGCAATTCAAGAATTCCTTTTAAGAAATTTATTGTAGTATGCCTTGCTACATCTGCCTTGCAGTACATTTTTTATCTTACTATCGGCTTTTTATTTGGCAGTGCATATGTACAAATAAGTCGCTATCTAGATGTTGCGTCTACTAGTATTATTTTAGTAGTCGTCGCCATCATCTTATTTCTATTTATTAGGTCCAAACTAAAAAGTAAAGCTGCTACGATGCCTTAAAACTGGCAGTATTATTCAGTTAAAACAAAATGAGACTTATGAGAATTTTATTTGTATCAGATACCTACTATCCTCACATAAATGGTGTGTATTATTTTGTTTGTCGTGTAGGGCCAATGTTGCAAAACAAAGGACATCAAATAGCGGTTATAGCACCATCGCCCACCATAGCTTCTACCTTGCAAAAAGTAGATGAGTTAGATGTATATGGTTTACCATCGGTATCAACAGTTTTGTATCCACTAATTCGGGTTCCATTTCCTGTATTAATGAAATCTAGAATTAAAAAGATTATAGAAGAATTTAAGCCAGATATAATTCATGTACAAGATCATTTTGCCATCAGTAAAGCCGTGATAGAAGTGAACGAAAACTTTTGCATCCCAATTATTGCTACCAATCATTTTATGCCAGAAAATATTTCTGTGCTGGTAAAAGGCGATAAGTGGAAAAAGCGCATCGAAAAATGGTTATGGAACCAATTTTCTAAAGTGTATAATCAAGTAACACTGGTAACTACACCTAGTGAAACAGGTGTCAATATTATGCGACCACATCTTAAGCCAGAAGTAAAGACGATAGCCATTTCTAGCGGTATAGATTTGAGTTTGTTTAATCCGGACGGCGATGTACAGCCTATTATGAAAAAATACAATATCCCTACTAATAGACCCGTGTTGTTGTACGTGGGCAGGCTAGATCCTGAGAAACGGATAGATGAAATATTAGAAGCAGTAGCAGTAGCTATTAAAACCGTTGACTTCACGTTTTTAGTAGTGGGTAAAGGCACTAAAAAAATAGAGCTAGAACAAATGGCTGTAACGCTAGGCATTGCGCAGCATGTTGTTTTTACTGGGTTTGTACCAGATGAAGATTTACCTTTTATGTACAAGTTAAGTCGTTGTTTTATTATTGCAAGTATTGCCGAATTACTAAGTCTTGTAACACTACAAGCTATGGCATCTGGCCTACCAATTATTGCTGTAAATGCAGGGGCTTTGGTAGAGCTTGTAGATGGTAATGGGTATTTGTACAATGAAGGCGATATACCTGCCATAGTACATGCAATTGCAAGTATTTGTTCCAGTGAAGACGCCCACTTGCAAATGCGAGATAGAAGTTTAGAATTAATTCAAAAGCACAATATTCAAACAACACTTAACGCTTTTGAACAGCTATACTTAGCACAAGCAGGGTAATAAATGGATGTCTGGTTAACACATAACCTTGTAGCTTATTTTACGCTTTTAGCAAATTTATCTCACAAGTTTAAAAAGGGCATCTAATTAGTGCGTTTCTAGACTTACAAGTATCTAAACATCCGTTGTATCCGTTGTGTCACATATACAAGATAAATATTTCTAGCAATAATATATTGTAGGATAAATATCTGCAAAGCTGTATTTATACTTAATTTATTAAATACAAATATTGGGCTGTGATACCCAACAAAATTGACGGAGTCTGCAACATTATATCGTTAAATTTTTTTCCTTACGTGGTCGAATGGTAATTCCTATATGATGTTTCAAAAT
>JAYWCY010000235.1:0-5784 GCA_043780175.1 Chitinophagales bacterium | reverse complement strand
GCTAAATGGGCTGGGTTTAAAAAAATAGGGGAAAAAGTAGTTGAACATCGAGCTAGAAAATACGGCGTCACCAAGTTTGGCTGGGAAAGATTTATTAATGGTTTTTTAGATCTAATGACCATCACTTTCTTAAACAAGTTTGGTAAAAGACCAATGCACTTTTTTGGTTTATACGGCACATTAGCATTTATGCTAGGTTTTGCGACTAGTGGCTATTTGGTTATCAGTAAATTAATTGTTAGAGAATTTTCGTTGACCAATAGACCATTTTTCTATATTGCCTTAACCTTTATGATTATTGGGGTACAACTATTTGTAACTGGTTTTATAGCAGAACTAGTAACACGTAATGCCGCCGAAAGAAATGTGTATTTAATTGAAGAAAAGCTAGGAATTACTTAAATTTGATAAAAACATAGCAGGATATGGCAACAAATACCATCTCAACTAAAAATGATAAGAAAAGTTTGTCAAAAAATAATGCGACTATTATAGACGCATTGAAAAATATTACTTGGACGGACGAGCAATTGAAACTATGGAAAAAGAGTAGAAAACTCTCATCAATAGCTTCTAAATTATGATATTACTAGATACTTCAGTTTTTATTGATTATTTCAGAAAAACTAAAAAACACAATTCACTTTTAACACAAGTGTTATCTACTAATGAAAGGATAGCCATTTCTGTTGTAACACACTTTGAAATATTGATTGGTAATACAGAACAACAAAATAGTTTTTGGGAATTAATTCTATAAAACATTACAATAATTTACTATAAATACCAATTAAACCAACAGGCGGTAGATACCCAAAAAGAGCTCATCAAAATAAATAAAAGGCTTGCTTTTCAAGATTCATTAATAGGTGCAACTGCTATTTATTATAACTATCCATTAGCCACTTTAAACGAAAAGCATTTTTAATACATTAATGGACTTCAACTATTTACATCTTCTAATTTATAATGCAAAAAGTAATTATTATTGGCCCAGCACACCCTTTACGAGGTGGCTTAGCATCTTTTGATGAGCGCTTGGCTAGGCAATTTCAGAACCAAGGTTTTGACACAACTATTTATACATTCTCGTTACAATATCCCAATTTTCTATTTCCGGGTACCACACAATATTCAAGTGAACCTGCACCAACTGACATTAGAATTAAAGTTTGCATCAATTCAATGAACCCTTTAAACTGGTTAAAAGTTGGAAACGAATTAAAAAACTTGAAGCCAGACATTATTGTAGTGCGGTATTGGTTGCCAGTAATGGGCCCTTGTTTAGGTACTATTTTACGTTTGGTAAAATGCAACAAATTTACCAAAGTGGTTTGTATAGCAGACAATGTGATACCGCACGAAAAACGCCCTGGCGATAAACCCTTTACCCAATACTTTTTTGAGCCTATTGATGCATTTGTAACGATGAGCGAAAAAGTGTTGCAAGACTTAAAAACGTTTACCAACAAGCCTGCTCAGCAAATTGTGCATCCATTGTATGATAATTTTGGCGAAGCCATTGATAAAAAAGAAGCAAGGCAAAAACTAGGTTTACCAACTGATGTACCAATTATTTTGTTCTTTGGCTTTATTAGACACTATAAGGGGTTAGATATTTTGCTTCGCTCAATGGGCATACTAAAATTTGAAATGCCTAATCTCAAATTGCTTATTGCAGGCGAATTTTATGAGGATAGAACGCAATATGCTGATTTAATTGCCGAACTAGGTATTGCTGACCAGTTAATTCTACGAACAGATTTTATAAATGATAGCGACGTTCGCTTTTACCTAAGTGCTGCAGACTTTGTTATTCAGCCATACCGCAATGCCACACAAAGCGGTGTTACGCCCCTAGCCTATCATTTCGAGAAACCAATGCTAGTAACCAATGTAGGTGGCTTACCAAGTTTAGTACCAGATGGAAAAGTGGGTATGATTGCAGAACCTGATGCAGCCTCAATTGCAAATAAAATACAAGAATTGTATGCGTTAGGCGAAGATTATTTTTTACCGCATCTTCGCACTGAAAAATTAAAATATAGCTGGCAAATTTTGGCAGATACTATTATTAAACTAGCAGGAAAATAGGAACGTTGATGACATTGATTTAGACGGATTAAACAGATAATTTCAATCGTTAAAATCCATTTAAATCTTATAAATCATGGTTCAGACAAAAAATACAAAATGATTTATCGCAGCAAAGCACCGTTACGTATTGGTTTGGCAGGTGGTGGTACCGATGTAAGTCCTTATAGTGACGAGTTTGGCGGTGCTATTTTAAATGCTACATTATCGCTATATGCACATGCGTCAATAGAGCCCATTGATGGTAATACCATTATTATTGAAGCACTAGACAGGAAGGAAGAAGAACGATTTGAATGGACAAATCAATTGCCGATTAATGGTAAACTTGATTTGCTGAAAGGCGTTTATAATCGCATTCAAAAAGATTATGGTTTGCCCTTAACTGGCTTTAAACTGAGCACCTTTGTAGATGCACCTGCTGGTAGTGGCTTAGGTACTTCATCAACTTTGGTGGTAGCTATTATTGGTGCGTTTGTTGAGATGTTGAAATTACCAATGGGCGATTACGATATTGCCCATTATGCCTACGAAATAGAGCGAAACGATTTGCAATTGAGTGGCGGCAAGCAAGATCAATATGCTGCAACTTTTGGTGGTATTAATTTTATGGAATTTTATGGTGACAATGTTATCGTAAATCCATTGAGAATAAGACAAGAATATCTGAATGAACTTGAAAATAATTTGGTATTGTATTACACAGCCACCAGCAGAGAGAGTGCAACTATTATTAAAGAGCAACAAAGTAATGTAGTGGCAAAAGATAATACATCTGTAGAAGCGATGCACCATTTAAAGGAGCAATCCAAAATGATGAAAGAGGCTTTATTAAAAGGCAAATTACACAAGATTGGTGAAATCTTAGATTATGGCTTTACCCAAAAACGATTAATGGCTAAAAGCATCAGTAACCAATTAATTGAAGATATTTACACTGCCTCAAAAATAGCAGGGGCTACCGGCGGCAAAATTAGTGGTGCTGGTGGTGGTGGTTTTATGACGTTTTATTGTCCTGGTAATAATCGATATAAAGTCATTGAAGCTTTGCAAAAATTTGGCGGCGAAGTAAAACAATACCAATTAACGCAGCATGGATTAACCACTTGGACAACCAATTAATTAGACATTTATCGATTATTATGTTAGAGAAGATACAGAGTTTAATACAAGAATCTATTGATGTAAAACAACAGTTGCTACACGATGCAACCATATTGGCTACTTTAGAGAAAGTGGTTGATGTGATTACCGATGCATTTAATGCGGGCAATAAAGTGTTGTTTTGTGGCAATGGTGGCAGTGCTGCCGATGCACAACATTTAGCTGCAGAATTTAGTGGTCGATTTTACAAAAACCGTAGAGCACTACCTGCCGAGGCATTGCATTGTAACACATCTTATTTAACAGCTGTTGCCAACGATTATAGCTACGATGTCATTTATGCAAGGTTACTAGATGGTATTGGGGTAAAAGGTGATGTGATTTTAGGTTTTAGTACATCAGGCAATTCTGTGAATATTGTTAAGGCATTTGAAGTAGCAAAAGAAAGAGGCATTGTTACAATTGGTTTAACAGGTGCCAGTGGTGGAGACATGAAAGCCATTAGCGATTATTTATTTAATGTACCTTCTATAGTTACACCTCGCATTCAAGAAAGTCATATTTTATTAGGTCATATTATTTGTGAGCTTGTGGAAGCCAAAGTATTTACCAATATGTAATTATAAAATTATCTGAAAAAATTAGCGTTATAAATATTATGATCGATTTAACTGCAATAGACAAAACTTGGACATTATTTTTAGACAGAGATGGGGTAATAAATGAAGAGTCTACCACAAAACATGAGTACATTTTAAAATGGGAAGAATTCAGATTCATGCAGGGCGCAAAAGAAGCCATTAAAATTTTTACAGAAAAATTTGGCCTAATTGTAATTGCAACTAATCAACGTTGTGTAGGTTTAGGTTTAATAACCGAAGATGGGTTACAATTAATTTTAAACAATATGGCAGCCGAAATAGCTGACATTGGTGGTAAAATCAATGGGTTTTATTACGCACCAGATGAAGATAGAGAAGCCATCAACCGTAAACCACAAATTGGCATGGCATTGCAAGCGAAGGCTGATTTTCCACAAATAGATTTTGCAAAAAGTATTATGGTTGGCAACCGTGTTTCTGATATGGGTTTTGGTAAAAATGCAGGTATGAAAACCGTATTTGTAGCCACTACAGACCCTGAAGTAGCTAGCCCTCACCCACTAATAGATTTACGTTTTGATGATTTAATTAGCTTCGCTAAAGCTTTGTAATAAAATCTTAAAGTTTTAATTAACCAGCTAAGTCATCAACATAATTGTAACTTTAAGTTCAATATTATTAAAACGATGAAATACGCATTTTTGTGGTTTATAACGCTAGTAACAATAGAAGCCACTGCTCAAAAATTGTCCCGCGATAATTATAAGCAATTACAAAAAGCCGAAGGAACTATTAAGGAATTTGGCAAAGCCATGATTACTGAAGATGAATGGTTTGATAGATTTAGAGCCGATAGTTTTTTTACCCGAGGCTTTGTACAAGCCTTAAAAACACCTAATTCGTTTTATTATCCTTTCGATTCGTTACAAACCATCTCAAAATTATATGCGCCAGATAGTAGTTTTAGAATATTTACTTGGCAGGTAGTGAGAGATTTTGAATATAATCGTCAACGTGGTGCTATTCAAATGCACACAGACGATGGTAGTTTAAAATTGATTCCCTTATTCGATTATTCTGATTTTACAAAAGCCCCAAACGATTCATTAAGAGATAACCAGCATTGGATTGGCGCTATCTATTATAAAATTCTCCTGAATACCTTTAAGGAAAAGAAGATTTATACCCTGCTTGGTTATGACGACAATAGCGCAAGAACCAACAAAAAATGGATAGAGATTTTAACTTTTAATACAGATGGAAAGCCACAATTTGGTGGTAAATATTTTCAGTATATTGTTGATAGCATTAAACCAGCACAACCTGCATACCGCTTTAGTTTGGAGTATAAAAAAGAGGCAAAAGCACGTTTAAATTATGATGACGATGCACAATTGATTGTATTCGATCATCTTACGAGCGAGAGTAATGAAATTCAAAACAAATACACACTAATACCAGATGGTACTTACGAGGCTTTTAGGTGGGTTAATGGCAAATGGCAGCACATTATCAAATTAGATAACCTAGTACTTGGTAATGGCAATGCACCTCTAGAAGCACCATTATATGACGAGAATGGCAATGTCAATCAAAAGAAACTTGACGAACAGTCTAAAAAGAACAAAGAGCAAGAAAAAGTGCCTGGTAAAGCAGATAAGAAGAAACCTATTCTATAAGATCTAATTAATAACCACTTCTCTGATTACTTTCTCGCCAAAAGCTTCATTCACACGCTGGATGATTTGCAATTTTTGAAAAGACAATTCATTTTTAAGTGGTCCAACATGTGTCGTAATAAATAATGTTTGATTAATAATTTTTATTTTGTCAGTATATTTAGAGATCGTTTTGCCCATTAATTGTTCCCAAACTTCCTCAATTTGTACTGCCCTTACGCCATTGCGCAAATTACTCTTGCTAACCATGCCTTTAATGGCATCTCCTATATGATATTCGCCCATAATAGTATAAAGATAGTATT
>JAYWCY010000234.1:0-4335 GCA_043780175.1 Chitinophagales bacterium | reverse complement strand
TTTTTTGTTAATGATAGTACCAGTGGGTGGCTTCTCGCAAATTAATGACAGCATACAACGCCAAGTAAAACTGCAAGGTGCTGTAAATGTGAGAGATTTAGGTGGCTATGCAACTAAAAATGGCAAGCAAGTTGTTTGGGAAATAATATTAAAATCCGCCAAGCAAATAATTGTCAGATGAATAAAGAAACTTGCAATAGCTATTATCAAAATAACCCACTCACTTTTTTTTCAGTGTTATGTGAAAGAAGTTTTAGTATAAAATAATTATATTATCCTAAGTTGAAATTATAACTAATTCACCTTTTCTTTTACCCACCACTTATTAACGCTATTGTATTTTCCTGCAATTACAATTTTGTAAAAATTAGAAGGATATTTACTTATATCTATAGTGGCGTGTTGCTGTTTTACGGTTACTTGTTGCAATAATACATAGTCATCTTTTTTACCGTTTTTAATATTGTTAGTAGTACATAACCATATTTTGGCAGTGCCAGTTGTATCTAAAGTATGCCAAGTAATATCGGCTTTGTTTTGAAAAATATTGATGGTAGGTTGGACTACCGATATCTTACCTATTAGTGATATTCCGTCTATCTCTTTTGCAATACTATCGCTTATATCCACGTTAAGATAATTGGCAAGTGTGGGCATAATATCTACAATGCTAGGATAGTTGTAATGAGCATAGGCATTAAGTTTTTTGTTTGAAACAATCCAAGTTGAGCGTTGCCTTACTGATTGCCCACCATGATTTTTGCCATTTAGCTCATCTCTACCATGATCGGTTGTAATAATAATTAGCCATTTTTCTTTAAACTTTTTTTCTCGGTATTCAATAGCTTTCCAAACTCTCGCAATTTGTATATCTAATTTTGTAATAGCATCTTGTTGCTGCGGACTATCGCCATATTTATGACCAATATCATCAGTATACTCTAAATAAATCCACGATAAATCTGGTGCATTTTTTTTGATAGATGAAGTTGCTTCATCAATTACTTTTTCATCTATCAGGTGCATATAATTACCTAATTTATCATGTGGAAAATGACTAGTATCTAATTCAAAACCATCGGCTGCATAATCTACTTTTAGGTTGTTCGTGGCGGCCAAACCATCACCTACCAATTTGGTTCTATTATCTAACCAACTACTAAATACGCTTATTTTTTTGGCTGGATATTGCTGTTTAAATAATTTAAAAATAGTAGGATAATTATAATTAGGTGCTTTAATATCATTGCCCCAAACATTATGCTTATTTACCCAAGTGCCTGTTAACAGGCTATTGTAGCCAACTGCCGATATGGTTGGTGTTTGCTCATAACTACCTTTGTCGCCACCAACATGTGCCCTTATATAAGTGCCTTGTGAGGCTATACGTTTAAGGGTAGGTGTATTTGCATTTTCTAATACATCTGCAGGAATACCATCTGCAATTATAAAAACTGCTTTTTGGCTATATGAACGAATTGAAACAAAAATTAACAATGCTAAGAAAACTTTTTGCATAAAAATAGTTATTGCGTAAAAGTAGTTTCTACTAAAAGCCAAATTCACAAAAAAAAATTATTAACTATCAATTCATATTGCACAGCTGTTATTGTGTGTTATTTTGACCAATTATTTTAATAAATACAATAAACATTTTGTATGATTTGTAACCCAACCTTTTTTGTTGTCTTATTTTTTACTATATCTATGTTTTATAATGGATTTAGCCAAAGGCCAATATTGCCCCAAAGTAAACATGCATTTATAGTAGTTGCTCACAGAGGTAATCATACAAACGCACCAGAAAATACACTACTGGCGTATCAAGATGCAATTAATGTTGGTGTCGATTTTGTAGAGATTGATTTGCGTAGCACTAAGGATAGCCAATTGGTAATAATGCACAATGCTACAATTGAGCACATGACTGGCGTTAAAGGTAGCGTAAAAGATTTTTTATTAGATTCTTTAAGACTAATAAAAGTTAGGGAAGAAACTCATCCTGAATGGGGATTACATGCCATTCCAACTTTTAAAGAAGTATTGCAATTGTGCAAGGGTAGGGTAAATATTTATTTAGATTTTAAAGAAGCTAGTGTTGCAGCCGCTTATAACGAAATTAAAATGGCTGGAATGGAAAATAATATTGTAGTATATATTAATGCACCACAACAATTTATCGATTGGCGTAAAGTTGCACCGAAAATGCCTCTTATGATAAGTTTGCCAAATGCAATTGTTACTGAACAAGCTATGTTGAGCCTATTAGACACTTATAAGGTTGATGTATTAGACGGTAATTACAACGAGTATACTATAGAAATGGTATTGGCTGCAAAAGAAAAAAAAGTACTAATATGGGCAGATATTCAATCGGCAGACGATGAAAGTCATTGGGATAAAGCATTGGGTATTGGTTTAAATGGCTTACAAACAGATCACCCAGAAGCATTAATTAACTATTTAAAAAAGAAAGGAAAACGATAGTTATTGCCTTATAAATATTAACTAATCTAGGTTTAAATTTTTGACTGAATTAATTTTAACGATGCTTTAAATTTGTTTAAATATTAATAGATTATGCAGGAGGATATTATTGTTCAAATAAGTAATAAAATTAAAGAGGTACGTAAAGAAAAAAATATTACACTTCAAGAGTTGGCAGATATAGCTGGCGTATCGAAAGGGATGCTAAGCCAAGTCGAAAACAATCGTACCATTCCTTCATTAACTGTTTTTCTAAACATCATTAAATCGTTGCAGATAGATGTGAACGATTTTTTTAGCGACATCAATACACTTCCATTACCAAGCAAAGTAATTTTTAAAAAAAAGCTACAAAACCAAGCTTTTGAAAAAGAAAATGCGATAGGTTTTAGTTACCAAAGATTGTTGTCAACTACTATTAATGACCAACATTTAGATTTTGTATTATTAACTCTACAACCAAATGCAACTAGGCCACTGGTAAGTACCGATGCCTATGAGTTTAAATTATTGCTAAAGGGGGAGGTAGAATATATTATTGGTAACGAGACGTTTACCATGGCAGAGGGTGACTCGCTTTTGTTTGATGCAACAACGCTACACAACCCTCGTAATATTGGTAAAACTGAAGCTGTATTACTAGTTGCATACTTGTTTAATAAAACTGTGTAATTCCATTTTTCTATTTAGCATTTTATATGCAATTGTTTAATATTTGTATACAAAATCAATTATAGTTAACAATTTGTTTACTGCAACTTAACTTTTAAAACATTTTTCCATAACATAGTCCTAATAGTTTTGCTTCCTAAACGTTAAAATTCTGTTTATGAAGCAATTAAAACATTCATTTTTTAGATGCTTGTTACTGGCTATTACAGTAATAAGCATTCCACAAATGTTACTAGCGCAAACTGTGCAAGTAAAAGGAAAAGTTACCGATGCTGCTACACAAAAACCCATTGAAGGTGCTAGTGTCTCGGTTCAAAAATCTCAAAGAGGAACTCCTACAAATGCACAAGGCGAATTTGCCATTGAAGTGGCTAAAGGCAGCAAATTAACTATTAGCATTGTTGGTTATGATGCCCAAACAGTATCTAGCGGCAACACTTACATGGCAATTGCATTGGTGCAAAATGTTAAACAAGTTGAAGAAGTAGTGGTTACATCTCTTGGCGTAAGAAAAGAGACTAAAAAATTAGGCTACTCAGTTCAAGAAGTAAAGGGTGCTGATCTTGTAAAAGCAAGAGAAGCTAATCCTATAAATGGTTTAGTGGGTAAAGTAGCGGGCTTAGATATTGCTATTAACCAAGAATTATTGGCTGCGCCAAATGTATCTTTCCGTGGTTATAATATCAGTTTATATGTAGTAGATGGTATTCCTATTACCTCAGATACTTGGAACCTTAGCCCAGATGATATTGAGTCTTACACTATTTTAAAAGGCTTGGCTGCAACAGCAATTTATGGCAGCCGTGCACAAAATGGGGCAATTTTAATTACTACTAAAAAAGGTAAAAAGAATGATAAAGGATATACCATTGAATTTAATTCAAGTACGCAATTAAATAAAGGGTTTATTGCTTTACCTAAAACACAATCTCTATATGGCGGTGGTGATAACTCACAGTACATCTTTGGCGATGGTAAAGGTGGTGGAATAAATGATGGTGACTATGATGTGTGGGGGCCTGCTCTAAATGGTCAGTTACTTCCTCAGTACGATAGTCCAATTGATCCAGCGACTGGTATTAGAAAAGCAACACCTTACGTGGCACGTGGCGTTGATAACTTAAAGCGCTTTATCCGTCCAGGTTTACTCTCAACTAATAATATAAGTTTCTCCTC
>JAYWCY010000233.1:0-2671 GCA_043780175.1 Chitinophagales bacterium | reverse complement strand
GTTTAAAAGAGGTAGTTGCGGCCATAATAAGGAGTAATATAGAAAAATTAAGCAATGACTTCATTTAGTAGATTATTTTGTAGTAACAACGTAAATTTCGGGAAAAGATTATTTGAATGATGTTAAACTTTTAGATTTAAATGTATTTTAAGTATTAATCTTTAAAATAATCGTTCACGTTCATGTCGATGTACAATACATAAAGGATTGCGATAAAACTAATAGGCACTCATCGAAATCAAAATCAACAATTAGTTACTATAAAATAAAGCATGTAAACTCAATTTACTATTTTCAAACAAAGAATAAAAGGCTGCACCTACTACGATAGGAGGGCTATAGCAAAGATTGGCTGATAAACCATTTGTTTACCAGCCAAAGGTTACTAATTATTACTATTTTAAAATCACCAATTACTAAATCTTATACCAACTGAATAAGGATATTGCTCTATTTGTGTAGCATCTTTATGTAGTTTGTTAAAACTATAAGAACCAAACAAACGCACTGGACCTAACCCAATTTCGCCTACGGCTGCAAGCCTCCAAGGGTTTAAATCAAAATCGCCTTGAGATTTTATTTTGCCACGCTCTGCACTTATTTGCTTATTGCGGCTGCCAATTAAGTAGCCTGCACTTACGCCTGCACTGAAGCTAAAACTGTGCTTTTTCTCAGGATTTGCATTAAAGTTAACCATGAATGGTACGGTTAAATACTTTACAAAAAGCTTGTTTTTACTAAAACCAATGGTATCGTTATAAACAAATGGTGCGGGATCTTTACGATAGCTTAAACTACGGTCGTAGCGAAAGTTATACATCTCAAAACCTAAGCCATATTTAAGGTTTAGCTTGTGCTGAGATAAGTTTAGCTTTTGCATAAAAAACCATAAATTAACGTTGCTGGACTTTCCTGTGTTAAGACTGTTACTATTAGCATCTACCTTAGTGCTACTGCCTACTTGCCTTAAATAAGCACCAGCTTGTGCAACAGGGTAATTTGTCTGGTCCCTATAATTTGCAAAACCCAAATCCATAATCCACCAATTGGTGCTTATATTGGTTTTCTTTTTTTTGCTACTATTGCCACCACCTATATTAATGGTAATACTATTGCGTTTACCGCTATTATAAGTACTGTCTTGTGCACCAGTTTTATTTTTTCTAATGATAATAAAGTTGCCCACTTTTACCGTGTCTGGCACATCGGATTTTTTGGTAGAATCTGTTTGTGAGAAGCTAATGGTAGTGGCTAAAAGCATGGCTGCTAATAGGTGTAATTGTTTCATTTATGTGCTTATTTTAAAGGTTATTTATTTAATGCAAAAGTTGATTTGGCATCTGCATCATCGCTTTTTTGTTTGTTGCCAAATAGTTTAGAAGCCTTACGTAGCAAGCCTCTTAGCTTATCTTTATTAATTTCTATAGAGCCAACAAGTAAGCTTTTTTCATCGGTATTGGTATCTAATTCTTTATACACTACTTGCTGAACAGTTGTAGTAATTACTTTGGTATTGCTGGTCAAGGCATTGGCAACTGCTGGCAATGTAGCTGGCTGATCTATAATACTATTTGTTGTACGGTCTAACAGATTATTTGTTACAACAATAGCCTCATTTTTATCAACTTTTTTTGTAGCATCTTGTAAAAACTCTGTTGCATTTGGTTTGTAGCTAGGCTTATTAACTATCGTTTCTTTTACTACATCTTTTACAATTGCATTATTAGCCACTGTACTAGTACGGTTGGCTGCCTTTTTAGTAGTATTTACTGCGGTAATAGCTGCATTTTGCTTGGTAATTAATTCCGTAACAGGTTGTGTTTTTTCAATATTTGGTGCAGTTACTATGCTCTGTTTTTTAGGCATTATAATACTGGTTGCAATACGTATATCATTAGAATTTTTGTTAGTAGGTATTACAAAATATACCATTGCAATTAGACCAATAACCACAGCCGCCGCAGCCATTGTAAACCAACGCATGTAAACCACTTTGCGATTTTTCTCTTCTTTGTAAAGGGCTTCTTTGTTAGGGCAAGTTATGGTTTCAATGTCTAACTTTGTTTGTTGCAATAGCGTAAAATCGTTTTGCAACTCTGGATGCTGCAATACAAAGGTTTCTACGTCTGTTTTATCTTCTGCAGTTAGTTCATTATCAAAATATAGTAAAAATTTCTCTTCGTAATTGGCGGTTGTAATCTCGTTACCAATATGTTTAAACAAAGTGTTTTTATCGACAAACACAATCTCGGCTTCTGGCAATAATACGGCTTGTTGAAGCATTGCCAACTCGTCCTTTAAATCAAGGTTTTGTTGTACAAAGCCATCAACCATTTCTTTGTCTGTTGCAGATAGTTCACCATCTACATACATCAAAAAAAATTCTTCGTAATTATCTCTGTTTATCATTTTTTATACCACAATTTTTTATACTCGTTCTATTCATTCGTATTTTAGCACATCATTTAATCAGGTCTTAGCTACAGCACATTTTCACGGCTCACCAAATAATTTCGCAACGCCAATCTAGCCCTGTGTAAATATACTTTTACTTGGCTTTCTGTTAGGCCCATAATTTTACTAATTTCCTCGTAGCTATAGCCTTCATAATCCTTCAACATCACCAGACTTTTTTGTGTTTCGTTAAGTCTATCTAGTGCCGCCATTAATA
>JAYWCY010000232.1:0-5758 GCA_043780175.1 Chitinophagales bacterium | reverse complement strand
TTTATGTGATTATAGACAAAAGTGATTATGAGTTAAAGGTTTACGACGCAACCGATAATTGGTTGGTAACATATCCTGTAGTATTTGGTAGTAAAGATCTTGGCGATAAAATGGTAGAAGGCGACAGAAAAACCCCAGAAGGTATTTTTCATATTATAGCAAAAAGACCACATGCAAAATGGGACAGATTTATGGCTATTGATTATCCAAACGAAGAAAGCTATCAAAAATTTAACGAACGTAAGTCACATGGCATGATACCCCCCAATGCAAAAATTGGTGGTTCAATTGGTATTCATGGCACATGGCCACACGAGGAATTCGCTGTTGATTTATATCAAAATTGGACCATGGGTTGTATAAGTACAAAAAATGAGTATATAGACAAACTGTTTAGCGTAATACCTGTTGGAACCAAAATAACTATTCAGCGCTAATTTAGAATGCCATCTTTTCTGACCAATTAAGGTTATTTGGCAATAAGCTTCTACTAAATTCAATATGAATTACACGTCGCCTGACTTGATTAGTAGTTTTGTTAGATGCGTGTAATAACAAAGGTTTCATTAACATTATTCCTCCTTTTTTTATAGGGCAAATGCATGCTACTTCATGATCCCAATCAATCGTCTCTGGTCTGTAAATACCTTTCAAATGAGATTGGCTTACAACTTTTAAGGCCCCGTTAAAAGCATCTGTATCATCTAAGTGAATACGAATGGTAAAGTTATCTTTAAGTATATTTAATGGTGGCTGTACAGCATACTGATTTTGCTTCGTGGTCCAAGGACCAAAGCCTGCTATATCTAGTTTTTTATCTACAGAAATCGTTAAATCTTGATGATAAGCAACAAACCAATTAGATGTTTTGGGTTTATCAAAATAAATAGATTTTACTACAAAATAACCATCACCAAAAACACTATTTATGATAGTTTTAAGTACAGGTGTAAATACTGTTTGTACAGCATCTGGTATTTCTTTAAAAAATTGCCTAATAGCAAATAAATCAGCTGTTTTTCTAAACGTTGGTTTATTGGTATCTACTGTACTTAATACTTGTAATAAGCTCTCAATTTGTACATCTGTAAATACAGCATCGATAGTGGCAAAGCCATTATTAGTAATACTTTTAGTAATATTTTGATAGTCGTACATTTTAATTAATGCCTTATGCAATTCTAGTAATATCAGCACCTAAATTTTTTAATCTAGTGTCAATATATTGGTAGCCTCTATCTATTTGCTCAATGTTTTGAATAGTGCTTTTGCCTTCTGCGCTTAATGCTGCTATAAGCAATGCTTGACCGGCTCTAATATCTGGGCTGCTCATAGTTATCCCACGCAATGGATATCTTCTACCCAAACCTATCACTGTGGCTCTATGTGGATCGCAAAGAATAATTTGTGCGCCCATATCTATCAACTTATCTACAAAAAATAAGCGGCTTTCAAACATTTTTTGATGAATCAAAACACTACCAACAGCTTGAGTAGCCACTACCAGCATGATACTTATTAAGTCTGGTGTAAAGCCTGGCCATGGATGATCATAAATAGTAAGAATACCACCATCTAAAAAAGTAGCTACTTCATATTTATCCTGTTCTGGAACAACAATATCGTCACCTTCAATAGAAAATTTAATGCCCATTTGTGCAAACTTATCAGGTATTACACCTAAGTGTTGCACACCAGCATTTTTAATGGTAATGTTGCTTTGCGTCATAGCTGCAAGACCAATAAAACTGCCTACTTCAATCATATCTGGCAGCATGGTATGCTCTGTACCACCAAGTGTTTCTACACCTTCAATTACTAGCAAATTACTACCAATACCAGTAATTTTTGCACCCATTCTATTTAGCATTTTGCAAAGCTGTTGTAAGTAAGGCTCGCAAGCTGCATTATATATGGTGGTAATGC
Organism: Chitinophagales bacterium; assembly: GCA_043780175.1. Lineage (GTDB taxonomy): Bacteria > Bacteroidota > Bacteroidia > Chitinophagales > Chitinophagaceae > Parasediminibacterium. The sequence goes on along the minus strand of JAYWCY010000232.1, from coordinate 3,832 downwards.
CTTCGGCTAAAACAGCAGCCATTACAATATTTGCAGTACCTGTTACCGATGGTTCATCTAGTAACATATAAGCACCTTGTAACTTTTGTGCTGTTAGTTTAAAAAAATACAATTGTTCATCATATTCGAATTTGGCACCTAATTTTTCAAAGCCAATAATATGCGTATCTAGTCTGCGTCTACCTATTTTATCGCCGCCTGGTTTAGGGATATAAGCTTTTTTAAACCTTGCTAGCATTGGGCCAGCTAGCATAACCGAGCCACGAAGTTTGCCCCCCTTCTTCCTAAATTCTTCCGATGCTAAATAATCTATATCAATAGCATCTGCTTTAAAAGTACAAGTATGTCTATTAATCCTATCTATTTTTACTCCCATGTCTACTAGTAATTCTATCAATAGATTAACATCTACAATATCTGGTATATTATGTATGGTAATGGTTTCTGAACTAAGTACAACAGCACTTAAAATTTGTAATGCTTCGTTTTTTGCGCCTTGTGGGGTAATTTCTCCGTTTAATTTGTTACCACCTATTACTTTAAATGATGCCATTTATAATTAATTGAAAATTGATTTGTAAAATTAAGTGTTGAATGGATGATAAAATACTTAAAACGTATGTGGTTAGTAACGGTCTAAAACAAAAAAGCACCGAAAAATTCGATGCTTTAAAATTATTTATTTTTAAGCTTAATAACGCTTCTTAAAATTTCTATTATTATTATTTCTACCAGTTACATTACCACTGCTTGTATTGTTATTTGGTCTGTTGCCATCTCTTTGAGGTCCAGCACTACGTACTTCTCTATTGCCACCAGTTGCAGGCCTATCGCGGTTACCAGTATTTGGTCTATTATTGCTATTGTTGTTGTTTCTACCGTTAAAGTTTTGTCTACGATTGTTGTTGCTACGTCCAAATTCTTCACGTTCAAAACCAGCATTTGCACGGTGCTTAATAAAAGGTGTGGCACTAAATTCTAAAGCACCATCCGTAATAATATTCAGTTCAGTTCTTATCGTATCATCATGTACTAACTCTTTATGCCAGTTGCTATAAGTTAGCTTCATGTAGTAGGCAATTGAATTAGCAAATCCTACTTTTTTCTCTGCATCTTCTTCTTTCAAAGCCTTGTCTATCACCATTTCTAGGTTCTTGCCAAGATGTGCATATTTAGGATAGCGGCGTGGATATTTCATCGGCTCGCCCTTTTGTTTGTAAGTCTCTTTTTGTGGTATTGGGTAAGGGCTATCTACATCTAATGTAAAGTCGCTAATTGCAAATAAGTGATCCCAAAGCATATGTCTAAAATCCTCAACATTGCGTAAATGTGGATTCAAAAACCCCATTAATTCTATTACAGCCTTTGCTTGCTGATTACGTTTGTCTCTGTCTTCAATTGTCAACACATATTCTACCATCCTTTGTATATGGCGACCATATTCACGCAACCCCAAATGGTTACGTTCGGTATTATATTCCATCATTGTAAATCTCATCTTACCTACAAATGTAAGCAATGAACTTTTGTGTACGAAATTTTATGTTATTAGTAACTTTTAGCTTACACGGCTTACTTGCCGCTTTTTTATTAAATAGAGTATTTATAAGCTGTTTACATTTTTGATACATTAAAAAGTACCTCTAATAACATAGTTGTACAATTTAAAAAAATTCAAGCAGTATTTTGTAAATCATAAACACAACACAATGAAACAGCTTCTCGTTATACGTCACGCAAAAAGCAGTTGGGATTTTTCAATATTAAGCGACTTTGACCGACAATTAAACGACCGTGGCCATAAAGACGCACCAATGATGGCGCAACGCATATTAGACAAAAAAATAGCTATTGATGCATTTATTGCTAGTAGTGCCAAGCGTGCCTTTACAACCGCAACATATTTTGCCAAGGCCTACCAGCAAACTGAAGATAGTATTATTCAAGATCCAGAATTGTACCACGCATCTGCTAATACGCTATTTAATGTCATTAGTAGTACAAATAATGAGTATGATAGTATAGCGGTGTTTTCTCATAATCCTGGCATTACAGATTTTGCTAACGAGCTTACTGATACAAAAATAAGCGATATGCCCACTTGTGGCATAGTTGCTGTGAAAGCGATTTGTAATAATTGGGGCGACTTCAGAATTGCGAAAAAGGAATTTCTGTTCTTCGATTTTCCAAAGAACTTATGATCACATTATTCTACAACTGTATCGATGGCTCGTTTTTTATTTGCAAGAAATACACCGCCAAAAATTAAACTGGCAGCTAAAATTTTTACTAGTGATAAATCTTCGTGAAATAACAACATGGCTGTAATAGTTGCAAATACTGGCTGCGTGTACACATAAGTACCAGTAATAGAAGCACCTAACTTAGAAATACCATATACAATACATAAATAAGCAATAAATGTAGCACCTATCACTACAAACCCTAATGAAAACCAATGGCTAAACTGAAAAGCAGACCAATCAGTATGTATGAAATCTTTAAAACCAAGCGGCAAAATTAGCAATGCGCCAAATAGAAATACCCACCTTGTTACATGTATAGGGCTATACCTTGCCATTAAAGGGCGCACTAAAACTAAATAAAACGCATACGAAACTGCATTTAAAATAATAAATAAGTCGCCTAAAAGCATATTGCTGCCTTCTGAATTTGTTGCTCTCGAAAAAATAAGTGTTGCTGCACCGCTTATACCTAGCACCAATCCCATTATTTTATTTATTGTTAATGCTTCTTTTAATAGCCACGCGGCAATAATTGTAATAGCAATTGGTGTGCTTAACGCCAGCAGTGATACGTGAATAGGGCTAGATAAGGATGCACCTTTTATAAAAAATATTTGATTAATAGCAACACCACATAAACCACAAATCATAAAGCGTGGAATGTCTTTTTTATTAATACTAACCCTTGAAGGTTTTAAAAGCAATAGTAACCAAAATAAGATGAATGCAACAGCAACCCTTGCTACATTTACTGCAAATGGCGGCATCATACTTGGTGTTACATGCTTTACAGCAGCTACGCCTGCACCGAAGAAAAAATTAGCAATTAATACTGCTATATGTGCTTTATACTTACTATTCATTGGGCTCAAAAGTAATGATAGCTAGTTACTTGAATATTTTTCTCAAAAAATCGGTTATAAATTGGTTAAGAGAGCTAGGGCTGGTTGTGGGTAATTGATAGTTGAATGATTTTGAATTGTCAAGAGCTTGTTGCAAGTTAAAATCGGCTTGATTCACACTATAACACCAACCTTGTTGCATTAATTTTTTAGCGAGATATACTTGTTCTGTTTGGCCGGGCGTGGCTATTAAAATGGCTTTTTTTTGTAACGAAATTATTTCCATTATTGTGCTGTAACCACTTCTACTAATAACAATTTCGCTTTGTTGAAACACTTTTCCTAAGTGCGTACCAGATAAATAATTAATTACCGTAATGTTTTGTGGTAGTACTAATGTTTCATTATTATTAGGCAAGCCTCTCACCAAAATAATATTCCCTGAAATGGTATGTATTTCTTGCAATATCTGATTTTCTAAAACAGTTCTTTGTGGTTCAGGGCCACTTAGACTTATACAAAGGTCATACTTTAATGTGATTTCTTTTTCTGTCTCAAATCTACAAAGCGGTCCTATATAGGTGACCGGCACAGTAGGCAATTTTTGTGGATGCGACAGTGTACCAGCTATATTTCGATGATCCTTAAAATCTGGTACCCAACAAGCTGTGTATTTATTTATGTATTGATAGTTGATTTTTTGTAAAATTTTTTCAATAAAAGGAAGTGGCGCTTTTATTTGTA